>JBAXES010000167.1:0-7934 GCA_037140315.1 Chloroflexales bacterium | reverse complement strand
GCGCAGCTCAAGCCAGCGCAGCTGGTCATCGGGCGTGTACACGCGTACCTGGAGCTGATACACGCCGCCGTTGGCGAGCGCCACCCCCAGCGCCTGATCGTAGGCGGGGCGATCTGGCGGGTAGATAGCCGCATCCAGCTTGTCGATGCTGTGGGTGATCTGGCCCGGCGGCAAGCTGAATGATGTCGTCGCATGTGCGGAGTAGGTGATGGTGCGGGCGGCGATGTCCCACTCCCAGACGATGATCTGGGCGATATCGAGGGCCAGGCGAAAGCGCTGCTCATTCGCCCAGAGCGCGGCGCTGGCCTGACGCTGGGCGGACTCCACCGCGCGCTGGATGGTCAGGCGTAGGCGGGCTGGGGTGAGCGTGTCTTTGATCGCGTAGTCCTGGGCCCCGTGCTGGAGCGCCTCGACGGCGCGATCTTCGTGCTCCACGTCGGTGAGCAGAACGACGGGCACCGCGGTGATCGCGCGCAGCTTGGCAAGCACCGCCTGGCCATCCTGATCCGGCAGGCAGTAGTCTAGCAGCACGCAGTTGGGCGGAGCAGCTCGGCAAGCATCACGGGCGTGGTCGCTGTGATCCACGCCCGCTATCGTGTAGGCGTCGCGGGCGGATCGGAGCAAGATCTGGCCCACCGCCAGCCGAGTGTCCGGCGAGTCAGCGATGATGAGGACGTGGAGCGCAGCTGGATCCATAGGATGCCCCTGGAAAGCCAATGCGTAAGCCCAAAGTCAAACCCAGCTTCATTTTACCAGGGCTGAGCAAGTGCCGGCCCGCCTGGGCGAGGGGGCGGGGGGCGGATGCGGCAGGGCGCGCGCCGCGCCCAACAAAAAGGGTGCGGGTGCGGCGAAGCCGCACCCGCACCCCCACCGGCAGGCGACCGTCCCCGGGCTACGCGTGATGGTGCGCGCTCACCGCGTGCGCCGGGTCGCCGCTGTGGCCGCAGGGCCGGGGGTAGACCTCTACCCCGCCGAGTCGTGGCTGGGCGTGGTAGATGGCGTGGCGCACCTCCTCGGCGATGCGGTGGCTGGCGCTAGTCGGCAGATCCTCATTGACGGTGACGTGGAGATCGGCGTGGAGCCGGTGCCCCACCCAGCGCGCCCGCGCCAGCCCAACCGCCTCGACCCCCGGCACATGCTCGGCCGCGTGCGTGATCCGCGCCACGATCGCCGGGTCCACCGCGTCCATAAGCCGATGCCACATCGTCACCGCCGTGTCTTTCACGATCACCAGGATCGTGACGGTGATCAGCAGGCCGACGATCGGGTCGGCCAGCGGGTAGCCGGCCAGGCTGCCGAGCGCGCCGAAGAGCACCGCCAGCGAGGCGAAGCCGTCGATGCGGGCGTGCTGGCCGTCGGCCACCAGCGCCGCCGAGCCGATCTCCTTGCCGACCCGGATGCGGAAGATCGCCACCAGCTCGTTGCCGACGAAGCCCACCAGGGCGGCCGCGATCACCCAGCCGACGTGGCTGACCGGCTGCGGGTCGATGATCTTCTGGTAGCTCTCGTAGCCGGCGATCAGCGCGCTGGCCAGGATGGTCAGCACGATCAGCACCCCGGCGATATCCTCGGCGCGGCCGAATCCGTAGGTGTAGCGGCGCGTGGCCGCCCGCCGCCCCAGCACAAAGGCGATCCAGAGCGGCACGGCGGTGAGGGCGTCGCCGACATTGTGGACGGTGTCGGCCAGCAGGGCCACGCTCCCGCTGAGCAGGACGATCGCGAGCTGGAAGAGCGCGGTGGCCCCCAGGCCGGCCAGCGAGACTTTGAGCGCCCAGATCCCGCGCGCGCTCTGCTCCAGGGCGCTGTCGATCTTGTCCTCGGCGGCGTGGCTGTGGCTGAAGGGCAGCAGGTGGGCGAGTCGACCAAACCAGCCGCGCTGCGCGTGGCCGTGGCCGTGGTCGTGGTCGTGGCCGTGATCGTGGTCGTGGCCGTGATCGTGGTGGTCGTGAGCAGCCAGGCGGGCATTTGCATCGAGAGACGTCATTAGTGATCTCCTTTTTTACACATATGTGAAGGCTTCTTTGCTGAGTGGGCTTGTCCCCTTCAGCGCCGCTCCCGGCTATGCCGCGCGCAGTTCGCCGGCGGGGCGCGGCAGACGTCGGCGCAGGGCCGCGCGCCACGCCTCGCCGAGCGCTGCCTGGATGGCCGCATCCGTCTCCATCAGCAGGCTCAGGTGGTCGAGGGCGTGAGCCAGGACATGGGCCGGCCCGATCTGTGCGGGTGGCATGAGCGTCTCGCTGCGCGCCGGCTGGGCGGGGCCGACATGCTCCAGCGCGATCAGCCCGGCGCTGCGCGTGACCTCCTGGTGGCAGCCCGGCGCGAGCACCGCGAGATAGGTCAAGATCAGCT
Organism: Chloroflexales bacterium; assembly: GCA_037140315.1. GTDB lineage: Bacteria > Chloroflexota > Chloroflexia > Chloroflexales > Chloroflexaceae > Oscillochloris. Next base: position 5,585 of record JBAXES010000167.1, on the reverse strand, counting down.
GCCCGCCCGCGCTGCCGTCGCACACGTAGCGCCAGGCGGTCGAGTGGACAACCGAGGCGCGCGGGTCAAGCGCTATGCCCAGGAAGGCCTCAAGGTGTGCCCGCACCGCCTCCGATGGGTGCGCGCTCGCCAGCGGCTCGTGCCAGGTCGCGCCGATGCCGTCGCCGCAGCGGCGGAGGTGGTAGATCTGCCCGGCGAGCAGGGTGACGGGGAGGATCTCGCAGCAGACGCTGGGACTCTGCGCGGCGCCCCAGGGTTCCCTGCCGACGATGGGCCGGAGTGTGTGCAGCTGGCTGTTCATCGCCCACTGTCCTTATCTGCGCCACGACACGATGGTGCGTACTGTAGCATACTTTATAATATCGCGCAAGAATAATGTAATTATATATACGCAACACAGCACGACCTCTAGGGTGCTCGCCGGTTAAGGAATTATACCCAATGAGCTTATTTTAATAATTTAGATAAAACTTATTAACTAAAGCTCATTTCGCCTTGACGCCTCGTCAGGTCTGTTGTATATCTAGACTATATCGATCAACAAAGTCAACAAAGCCTCCGACCGACGTACGGCGCTGTACGTATCACGTATCACATATGCCGTGCTCGCTTCGCTGTGCGCGAAAGGTTCACTATGAGCGATCTGTTTCTGGGGATCGATGTCGGCTCAACCACGGTCAAGGTGGTCGTCATGGACCACGCCCGCGCCCTGCGTGGGCACCGCTACCTGCGCTCGAACGGGCAGTCTCAGCGCACCCTGCTCGATGCCCTGCGCGACCTCGGGCAGGAGTTCGACCTCACACGCGTGGCTGGCGTCGGGCTCACCGGCTCGGGCGGCGAGCGTATTGCCCGGGCCATCGGCGGCCAGCACGTGAACGAGCTGATCGCGCAGACCCGCGCCGTCGGCGAGTACTACCCGCAGGCCCGCACCGTGATCGAGATCGGCGGCCAGGACAGCAAGTTCCTGGCCCTGGAGTGGGACGAGGGGCAGAATCGGCTGGCCCTGCGCGACTTCGCGATGAACGCGATCTGCGCCGCCGGCACCGGCTCCTTCCTCGACCAGCAGGCCGAGCGGCTGGGGATTGAGATCGAGGGCGAGTTCGGCGCCCTGGCCCTGCAATCCGAGAACCCGGCCCGCATCGCCGGGCGCTGCACGGTGTTCGCCAAGTCCGACATGATCCACCTGCAGCAGAAGGGCACGCCCCTGCCCGACATCCTGGCGGGGCTCTGCCTCGCGCTGGCGCGCAACTTCAAGGGGGTGATCAGCAAGGGCAAGGCCTTTGTGGCCCCGGTGCTCATCCAGGGCGGCGTGGCCTACAACCAGGGCGTCGTGCGCGCCTTCGAGACGGTGCTCGGCCTGCGCCCGGGCGAGCTGATCATCCCTGAGCAGCACCACATTATGGCCGCCCTCGGCACGGCCCTGATCGCGCAGGAGGCGGCGGCCGCCGGGTGCCTGCCGGCCTTCCTTGGCCTCGGCGGCCTGGATGATCTGGCCCACGAGGAGCAGAGCAACCATAAGCCGCTGCCCGCCCTCAGCAGCTGCGCGTTCGCACTGCCGATCTATGATCTGGGCCTGATCAGCGCGAACAAGAGCCCGGCCAGCGCGACCGGCGCGCCCCTCCCGGTCTACCTGGGGATCGATGTCGGCTCGATCAGCACCAACCTGGCCCTGATCGACACCCACGGCCACGTCGTCGCCCGGCGCTACCTGCCCACGGCGGGCAAGCCGCTTGAGGCGGTGCGCCAGGGGCTGCACGCGATCAGCGCCGAGGTCGGTAACACTGTTACTGTGCGCGGCGTGGGCACCACCGGCTCGGGACGCTACCTGACCGCCGACTTCGTGGGCGGCGATGTGGTGCGCAATGAGATCACCGCCCAGGCCCGCGCGGCGACGGCGATCGACCCCACGGTCGAGACGATCTTTGAGATCGGCGGCCAGGACAGCAAGTACATCAGCCTAAACCACGGCGCGGTGGTGGACTTCACCATGAACAGCGCCTGCGCCGCCGGCACCGGCTCGTTCCTGGAGGAGCAGGCCGAGCGGCTCGACCTCAACATCAAGGCCGACTTCAGCCAGCTGGCCCTCAGCGCGGCCCAGCCGACCGGCCTCGGCGAGCGCTGCACGGTATTCATGGAGTCGGACGTCATCCACCACCAGCAGCAGGGCGCCGGCCTCGACCAGCTGACCGCCGGGCTGGCCTACGCTATCGCCCAGAACTACCTCAACCGGGTGGTGAACAACCGCCCGATCGGCAAGAAGGTCTTCCTCCAGGGCGGGGTGGCCTGGAACCAGAGCGTGGTCGCCGCCTTCCAGACCCTGCTGGAGCGCCAGATCATCGTGCCGCCGCACCACGACGTGACCGGCGCGATCGGGGTGGCGATCCTGGCGATGGAGGACCTGGCCCAGCGGCGCGCGGCCGGCGAGGAGCTGCCGACCAAATTCAAGGGCTTCGACCTGAGTGACCGCCACTATGAGACGACGACCTTCGAGTGCCGGGCCTGCCCGAACATCTGCGATGTGAGCAAGGTGGTGATCGCCGGCGAGTCGCCGATCTTCTACGGCGCGCGCTGCGACATCTTCGAGGAGGTGGGCCACAAGCACACGCAGCTCGGCCAGCACATCCCAGATCTCTTCGCCGAGCGCAGCGCCCTGCTGCTGGGCGACTACACGCCGCCACCGGAGGCGCGCAGTGGCAGGCCGCGGATCGCCCTCGCCCGCGCCATGACCTTCCACGACCTCTTCCCCTACTGGCGCACGCTGTTTAAGGCGCTGGATATCGAGATCGTGCTCTCGGACCCCACCAACCCGGAGATCATCAGGGCCACGCTGGAGCACGCCGGGATCGAGTCGTGCCTGCCGGCCAAGCTGGTCCACGGGCACACGCTGAACCTGGCGGACAAGGATGTAGACGCGATCCTGCTGCCAAGCATGATCAACCGCGAGGACGGCGGGCCGGGCCAGCTCGACGCGAACTACTGCCCGTTCGTCTCGGCGTCGGCCTATATCGTGCCGCAGCAGATCGACAGCGCCACGCGCGGCGGCCAGCGCATCATCTCGCTGCCCTTCCGCCTGCGCTCCGAGACGATCCGGCGCCAGGAGCTGCGCGGCCTGACCCAGCAGCTGGGCCTCGACATCTCGCCCGAGCGCATCGCCGAGGCTGACGCCGAGGCGTTCGCGGCGCTCCAGGACTTCAACACCGCCATCCGCCAGCGCGGGCAGGAGATCCTCGCCGGCCTCGACGGATCGCAGCCGGCGGCGGTGCTGGTCGGGCGGCCCTACAACACCGCCGACCTGGGGGTCTGCCAGGATCTGCCCTACAAGCTGCGCAAGCTGGGCGTGCTGCCCATCCCGATCGACTTCCTGCCGACCAACACCGTCGATATCTCGCCCTACTACGCCAAGATCAGCTCGCCGAGCGGCCAGTCCATCCTAGCGGCCGGCATTCTGGTGCGCGACAACCCGCAGCTCCAGGCGATCTACGTCACCAACTTCTGCTGCGGCCCCGACGCCTTCTTCATCGGGTTCTTCAAGCGGATCATGGGCGACAAGCCCTTCCTCGAGCTAGAGCTGGACGAGCACTCGGCGGACGCGGGCATTGTGACGCGCTGCGAGGCGTTCTTCGACAGCCTGCGGGTCGGGCGCGAGGCACTGGTGTAATTTTATATATTTGGTTGAAATTGCCAGCGAAGGTGGCAATTTCAACCAAATATATAAAGATTTTATGGAGGCATTCCAATGACCACACGGACTCAGCCCGGCACGGTCTACATCCCCGCGATCGGCGACCACTGCGAGGCGATCGCCGCCGCCCTGCGCGCCTACGGCCAGCCCTCCGAGGTGCTGCCCGCGACCTCGCCCACGACGCTGGCCACCGGCCTAGAGGTTGGCAAGGGCCGCGAGTGCATGTTCAGCCTGATGATCATCGGCGGGATGCTGCACCGCGCGACGCAGCCCGACTTCGACCCGCAGCGCTCGGCCCTGTTCTTCCCGGCCCTCTCGCGCAAGTGCGTCGGGGTGAACTACACCTCGCTCTTCCGCGACGCCCTGGCCAGCAACGGGCTGGAGCAGGTCGAGATCCTCTCGCCCGACAAGGCCAACGGCTTCCGGGGCATGGGCAGCCACCCCGACGTGGTGCGCGGCCTGATCTGGCACGGCTTTATCGCCATCGACCTGCTGCTGCGCATCCAGCTGCAGCGCCGGCCCTACGAGCTGCAGCGCGGGGCGACCGACAAGGCCTACCAGCGCGGCCTGGCCCGGGTGGTTGCGGCGATCGAGACCGGCGAGACCAGTAACGTTGTTACCGCCCTCGCGGCGAGCGCCAGCGAGTTCGAGGCCGTGCCGATCGACCGCAGCGCGCAGCGCCCGCGCATCGGCATCCTCGGCGACTTCTACATGCTCTACAACCCCTACCTCTACCTCGACGCGGTCAACCAGATCGAGTCCCTGGGCGGCGAGGTCGAGATCCTGCGCTTCGCCAAGTTCTTCTACTTCATCAACTGGATGCGCGAGCAGGATGCCCGCGCGCAGAAGAACCACCAGGTCGCCCTGGAGGTCGCGCTCGAGAACGCCTACCAGCATCAGGTCGAGGCCGATCTGGTGGCGACGGTGCGGCACCTGCTCACCGACGTGAACCCGCTTGAGCCGCGGGCCAGCGTCACCATTGACGACATCAAGCGCTACTACCACGTCGGCATCGTCAACGGCGGGTTCACTGCCGGCGCGGCGGTAGATATGGCGCGCGAGGGCTGCGCCGGCCTGCTGCACGTGGTGCCGTTCCTCTGCATCGGCAGCATCATCGCCTCGGCCCTGGGCAACCGCGTGCGCGCCGACCTGAACCAGATCCCCTGGCTCGACATCATCTTCGACGCGCAGGGCGGGACGAATGTGCGCACCCGCCTGGAGGCGTTCCTGTTCCAGGCCACCCAGTTCGAGCGCTCAAGGGCGAGCGCGGCGAAGGCTGTGGCCCCGCCCGCCGAGCGTAAGACGAGAGAGACGCGGGCGGTGCCGCTTATCCCGCTGGCAGTGTAGTCGTCGGGGCGCAGCAGTCGCGCCCGCTGATTGAGTCCTTGGAATGCATGCGAGAGCTGCGCGACTGCTGCGCCCTTACGCTATGATACGGAGATCTTCCTCACTATGTCTACACCCGACTCTGACCAGAATGTCCGCCCCGCCCTCTCAAACGCCGCCCTCTCGCGCCGTCAGTTCCTGCGCTACGCCGGCCTCTTCTCGGGCGGGCTGGTGCTTGCGGCATGCTCGTCCGCGCCCGCCGCGCAGTCGCCCACGGCGGCACCAGCAGCTACCGGCGCCGCTGGTGCGGCCACGGCAGGCACAGCAGCTTCCCCCGTCACCGCCGCGACCGTGCCGGGCGATACGAACTCGGCGACCCTGGGCGCGGTGAAGATCGCCTACGGCGGCGGCGCGTGCGAGGCCGCGACATTCGTTGGCTATGAGAACGGCTTCTTCGAGAAGGAGGGCCTGAAGCCCGAGCTGGTCGCCCTGGCCCCGGGCACGCAGAAGGAGGCCCTGGCCTCAGACAAGGTCAACACGCTCCAGTACACCGCCGAGTCGATCAAGGCGCTTGAGC
>JBAXES010000166.1:0-7938 GCA_037140315.1 Chloroflexales bacterium | reverse complement strand
GTCGAGCACAACATGGCGCATTGATGTAATGTTGAATGCTGAATGCTGAATGCTGAATGCTGAATGCTGAATGCCAAAGCACACCAACATTTCAGTAGGTATGCTATACTAACAGCACGGCTGTTTCATAACAACGACGCGCCGCCATCCGAAGCACTCGCTCGCTGGCGGCGTTTTCGTCTGTGTACCTGGTTCAAAGCGGGCCAAGTCCGTCCGCTTTTCAGCATAAGCTGCGCCCCAGCGCAGAGCTATTCTCAACATTCAACATTCAACATTCAACATTGACCTAGCCCAGGAGCACGTATGGGAAAAGACACGATCATCATCAAGGGCGCGCGCGAGCACAACCTGCGCGGCGTCGATGTGGAGCTGCCGCGCGATAAGCTGATCGTCCTCACCGGGGTGAGCGGCTCGGGCAAGAGCTCCCTGGCCTTCGACACGCTCTACGCCGAGGGCCAGCGCCGCTACGTCGAGAGCCTCTCGTCCTACGCCCGCCAGTTCCTCGGCCAGATGGAGAAGCCCAAGGTCGATCTGATCGAGGGCCTCTCGCCGGCGATCGCCATCGAGCAGAAGAGCGCCTCGAAGAACCCGCGCTCCACCGTCGGCACCGTCACCGAGATCTACGACTATATGCGCCTGCTCTACGCCCGCGTCGGCACCCAGTACTGCCACCAGTGCGGCCGCCCGGTGGCCTCGCAGACCGCCCAGCAGATGGTCGACCGCGTGCTCGGCCTGCCCGCCGGGACGCGCTTTATGGTGCTGGCCCCGGTGGTCTCGCAGCGCAAGGGCGAGTATAAAGACATCTTCACCGAGGCGAAGGCCGAGGGCTTCGTGCGCGTCCGCGTGGACGGCGAGATCCACGCGCTCGACGAGGAGATCAAGCTTAACAAGAAGGTCAAGCACAGCATCGAGGTGGTCGTCGATCGTCTGGCGATGCCCGACCGCCAGCAGGCCGAGGCCCAGAGCCTGATCGCGGGCGGCGGTAGTGGGTTCGCGGCCTCCAGCGCCGGCTCCGAGTGGGACGGCTTCGTCACCCGGCTGACCGACAGCGTCGAGCAGGCCCTGCGCGTCGGCGAGGGCACGATCATCATCAGCGTCTATGGCGAGGACGGCGAAGACTGGCTCATGAGCGAGAGCAACACCTGCCTGCCCTGCGGGATCTCCTTCCCCGAGCTGTCGCCGCAGATGTTCTCGTTCAACTCGCCCCAGGGCGCCTGCCCCACCTGCACCGGCCTCGGCACCCGCCTTGAGATCGACCCGACGCTGCTCGTCCCCAATGGCGCGCTCTCGATCAATGACGGCGCCGTCACCTACTGGGGCGAGATGCGCAAGAAGAAGGACTCCTGGGGCCACAAGTCGCTGGTCTCGATCGCCGCCCACTACGGGATCGACCTCGACGCGCCCTGGGACGAGCTGACCCAGCAGCAGCGCGACGCGATCGTCCTCGGCAGCGGCAAGCTGAAGCTGCGCTTCGCCTGGGAGAACGAGAGCGGCGGGCACGGCGAGTTCTACCGGCCCTGGGAGGGCGTCTCGTCGGAGATCCGCCGCCGCTTCATGCAGACGGGCTCGGACTCTGCGCGTGAGTACTACACCCAGTATATGAGCGAGCAGCCCTGCCCCGAGTGCGCCGGCGCGCGCCTGCGCCCGCAGAGCCTGGCCGTCAAGGTCGCCGGCGAGAGCATCCGCGAGGTCTGCGCGAAGAATATCGGCGCGGCGTACCAGTGGGCGCTGGATCTGGCCGAGGTTATGGATAGTGGCGCCTCGGCGGCCCTCACCGCCACCCAGCTGGAGATTGTCGGCGACGTGCTGAAGGAGATCCGCGAGCGGCTGAGCTTTCTGCGCAATGTGGGCCTGCACTACCTGACCCTGGAGCGCCCCGCGCCCACGCTCAGCGGCGGCGAGGCCCAGCGCATCCGCCTGGCCTCGCAGATCGGCTCGGGCCTGGTGGGCGTGATGTACATCCTCGACGAACCCAGCATCGGCCTGCACCAGCGCGATAACCTCAAGCTGCTCGGCTCGCTGCTGCGCCTGCGCGACCTCGGCAACACCCTGATCGTGGTCGAGCACGACCTAGAGACCATGCAGGCCGCCGACTGGATGGTCGACTTCGGGCCGGGCGCGGGGGTGAAGGGCGGCCAGGTGGTGGTGGCCGGCACGCCCGACACCGTGGCCCAGCACCCCACCTCGCTCACCGGGGCCTACCTGAGCGGCCGTATGGAGATCGCCGTGCCCGGCCTGCGCCGCACCGCCCAGAACGGCTGGATCAGCATCGAGGGGGCCACCCTCAACAACTTGCGCGATGTGAGCGTCCAGTTCCCGCTCGGCACCTTCGTGGCCGTCACCGGCGTCTCCGGCTCCGGCAAGTCCTCGCTGATCACCGAGACGCTCTACCCGGCCCTGGCCAACCGCCTGAACAAGGCCCAGCATAAGCCCGGCCCGCACCGCACCCTGCTCGGCCTTGAGGCCCTCGATAAGGTGATCGACATCGACCAGCAGCCGATCGGGCGCACCCCGCGCTCGAACCCGGCCACCTACGTCAAGCTATTCGATATGCTGCGCCAGCTCTTCGCCGAGACGGCCGAGGCCAAGCTGCGCGGCTACGAGGCCGGGCGCTTCAGCTTCAATGTGAAGGGCGGGCGCTGCGAGGCCTGCGAGGGCAATGGCGAGATCAAGATCGACATGCAGTTCCTCGCCGATGTCTGGGTGCGCTGCGACGAGTGCAAGGGCAAGCGCTATAACCGCGAGACGCTCCAGGTGAAGTATAAGGGCAAGTCGATCTCCGACATCCTCGATATGGACGTGCAGACCGCCCTGGAGTTCTTCGAGCATGTGCCGCGGGTGCGGCGCATCCTGCAGACGCTGCACGATGTCGGGCTCGACTACATCAAGCTCGGCCAGCCGGCCACCACTCTCTCGGGCGGCGAGGCCCAGCGGGTGAAGCTGGCCAAGGAGCTGGCCCGCGTTGCCACCGGTCGCACGATCTACATCCTCGACGAGCCGACCACCGGACTGCACTTCGCCGATGTGCAGCACCTGCTGCGCGTGCTCCACCGCCTGGTGGACGCCGGCAACACGGTGATCGTGATCGAGCACAACCTGGATGTGGTGAAGACGGCCGACTGGGTCGTGGATATGGGGCCGGAGGGCGGCGATGGCGGCGGCTATCTGGTGGCGGCCGGCACCCCCGAGGATGTGGCGCTGGTGCCGGGGTCGCACACCGGGCACTTCCTGCGCGAGATCCTGCACCCTGAGGAGTCCCGGCGGGCCGCTGCGGATTAAAAAGAGAGGGTGTGGGAGAGCTTGGTTCTCCCACACCCTCTCTTTTTAATTTCAAGCCGCGTAGCCTTTGACTCCGGTCAGATCGCACTCGGAGAGGTCGGCGCCGGTCAGGTCGGCGCCGGTCAGGTCGGCGTCGCGCAGGCTGGCCTCGCGCAGGACGCAGCCGGCCATCTGGGCGCCGCGCAGGTTACAGCCGCTCATATTGGCCCGGCTCATGTTGGCCCGGGTCATGATCGCACCCTCCAGGTTCGCCCCGCTCAGGTATGCCCCGCTCACATTCGCCTCGCTCAGGTCGGCGCCGGCCATATTCGCCTCGCTCAGGTTGGCCTCGTAGAGGTTCGCCCCGATAAAGTTGGCGTCGCTGAGTGTCGAATCGCGCAGGTTGGCGCTCAGCAGGCTCGCCCCGCTCAGGTTCACCCCGCCCATGCTGGCGCCGGCCATGCTCACCTTGTTCAGGTTCGCGCCCGACAGGTTCGCGCCGCCCAGGTTCACGAGCTGGGCCTCGCGGAGCTGGGCCTCGCTCATGTTGACGCCGATCATGATCGTGTCGCGCAGGTCGACCCCGCTTAGGTTGCAGAGGCTCAGGTTGGCGCCGTAGAGGTTCGCCCCGCTGAAGTCGGCCGCGCTCAGGTTGGCGCCGCGCAGGTTCGCCCCGGTCAGGTTGGCGAACTCTAGGTTGGTCCACGACAGGTCGCTCTTGCGCAGGTCGGCGTCGCTCAGGTCGGCGCGCACCAGCTGCGCCCAGCCCAGGCGGGCCTCGCGTAGGTTCGCCCAGCTCAGCATCGCGCCGCCCAGCTCCGCCACGCTCAGGTCGGCGCGGTAGAGGTTGGCGTCGCTCAGGCGCGTGCCGGCCAGGTTTGCCTCGCTCAGGTTTGCGCCGCTCAGGTTTGCGCCGCTCAGGTTTGCGCCGCTCAGGTTTGCGCCCACCAGCCAGAGGGGGCCGGGCCGGTTTAGTAGATCGAAGATCTGATCGGGGCTCAGGTCTGCCATTGATCTCTCCTTTATGCGCTGGGCACCTTCGGCGTCTTGTTCACCAGCCAGATCGAGGCGGGGGCGCCCATCGAGCGGCAGGCCGCCTGCTCCACCTCAAAGTCCTTGCCGATCTGCCAGCGCAGGGCCTCCTGGATCGCCCCGGCCTGGATCCAGCCGATCGGCTCATCGGCCGACTTCCCAGCGCTGGACGGGTCATCATAGTCGATGTAGGCCCACGCATCGCCGCGATCCGCGACCTCCACGTGGCGGTCCTGGCCCACGGCCTGGCTGAGGCGGCGGAAGCCCGCCTGCATCGCCGAGAGGCCCATCTTGATCTGTGTGGACATCGGCAGCACCTTGGAGGCCATCAGGGCCGCCGTGCCGAAGAGGGCTCCCTGGTGGTCGATAGCGTAGCGCGCCGACTGGCGGCCGATACGCAGCGCCATGCTGCGGGCGGCCCGCCCGAAGAAGTTCAGCAGCCCGGCGTTCAGCGTCGCGTAGTGGTAGAGCGTCAGCCCCGTCGACACCTTGAGCTGCTCGGGCGGGTAGTTGCCGACGAACTGCTCGAGCCCGGCCTGGCGTAGCACCACCGCCAGGCCATTCTTCCCGACCACCTCCTCAGCGGCCATCAGCGCCCAGCGCATATAGGCGTCTACGAGAAGGATGTCGGTCGCCGGATCGTGATCGGCCCTCTCCCTGATCTCCATGCGTGCGTAAACTCCTCTGCTGACAGGACGGGCGCGAATGTTGAATGCTGAGTGCTGAATGTCGAATGCTAAAATTGGCATTCGACATTCAGCACTCAGCACTCAACATTAGAAGATGATCTGGTCGGCGTTAATCTGCTCGAGCCCGGCCCATGGCGATCGGACCGCCCCGCTGCGGATCTGGCGACCGATGCGCAGCACCAGCAGGAGCAGGGCGGCCACGACGAGCAGGGCGAGGGATGCGCTGTAGACCAGAGTGTAGCCGAGGGCCACCTGGCCGGTGAGCTGCTGCACCACATCGCGGGCCAGCCCGCCGCCGATGGTGCCGAAACCCTGCGCGAGGGCCTGGGTGATGCCCCACAGGCCGATGAACAGCCCGGCGTGGTTCTTATCCACCAGCGACATGACCAGGGCCAGCGCGCCGACGATGAACATCCCGCGGCCCATGCCGATCAGCACCACGCCGATGCGGAATAGGTTCACCAGCGCCTCGCTGCTGGCCAGGGCCACCGTGAGGAATCCGCCCGCGCCCAGCAGACAGCCTGCGGTGATCAGCAGCACCGACGAGCGACCCTTCCACAGCGCCCATGCCGCCAGGGCGATCGCGACCAGCATGCCCACGCCCCACAGCGCCGTGAGCTGCGAGGTCTGCGTGACCGACATCTTGAGCACCTGGCCGCCATAGGGCTCTAGCAGCACATCGTGGGTGGCGAAGCCGAGGGTGGCCACGAAGAGCACAATGAACAGGTTGCGCAGGGGCACCTGCGCCGCCAGCAGGCGCAGCGACTGGCCCAGGCTCTCGCGCACGCGCACCGGCTCGGCTACATCGACCAGTTCGCCGTTCGGCTTCAGGCGCTCCTGGCCATACAGGGCCACAAAGGTCAGGGCGATAAAGATCACCGCCGAGCCCTGCATCACCTGGATGAGCCGGTAGGCGCTGTAGTGCAGCAGCAGCTGGCCGATCACCACGGAGCTGACGACGGTGCCCATCACCATCATCATCCAGAGCACCGCCAGCACCTGGCCGCGCTCCTTCGCCGGCGTGATGTCGCTCACCATCGCCAGGTAGATCGTCTCGACAATGTTCACCCCGATCCCGTAGCCCAGGAAGATCAGGCCGCAGAAGAACATCGCCGCCCAGAAGCCGATCGTGCCCTGCCCGCTGAGCAATATCAGCGTGAAGGGTGCGGTCGCCAGGCCGCCGTAGGTCAGCATCGCGCCGAGCACCAGGTAGGGCGTGCGCCACTTGCCCCCAGCCCGATCAATGTCGGATTGGAATCCGATCAGGGCGCGCGCCGGCGAGACGAAGTAGTGGATGGCGAGCAGGAAGCCCACCGCCACCGCCGGGATGCGCAGCTCGTCGATCAGCACCCGGTTCAGCGTGCCGGTGATCGGCGCGAGCGAGAGGCCCATGCCGAACTGGAAGAGCCCCAGGCGCAGCACTTTCAGCCAGCGCCAGAGTGTCGGGTGTCTGTTGATCCACTCGCGGGCGACCTGTATCTGCCCGGCTAGTAGCTTGCCTGCTGCCATTGCGCTATGCTCCTTAGGGTTTCGCTGTGCGCACATTATAGCACGTGGGATCATGTATTTTGATATGAGAAGCAACAACGAGTTGGCCCCGTCGGAGGTGTGGTATGATATGGGTGAAATTTGTCACCGCCTGAATAGCAGGGGCTGGCTACGGCCAGCTATGTGGTATGAGCCGTATCGCCGACACATTCGCCCGCCTGCGCGGCGAGGGCCGCGCGGCCCTGATGCCCTACCTCACGGTAGGCTTCCCCGATCGCGAGAGCACGCTAGATCTGGTGCCAGCCCTTGAGGCCGCCGGGGCCAGCCTGTTCGAGCTGGGCATGCCCTTCTCCGACCCGCTCGCCGACGGGGCCACCATCCAGCGGGCCACCCAGCGCGCCCTGGAGAACGGGGTCAACCTGGCGTACTGTATCGAGACGGTGGCCGCCCTGCGCGCCCGCGGCGTGGCCGCGCCCATGCTGCTGATGGGCTACTACAACCCGCTGCTGCGCTATGGGCTCGCGCGCGCCTGTGCCGACCTGGCCGCCGCCGGCGGCGACGGCTGGATTATCCCCGACATGCCGCCCGAGGAGTCCGCCGACCTGCACGCCGCCGCCGCCGCCCACGGCCTCGACCTGATCATGTTCGTGGCCCCCACCACCCCGGACGAGCGCATCGCCGAGATCGCCGCGCGGGCCAGCGGATTCATCTACGTCGTCTCGCTCACCGGCGTCACCGGCGCGCGGTCGAGCCTGTCCGCAAACCTCGGCACCGTGCTCGACCGGGTGCGCCGCGTCAGCGACCTGCCCCTGGTGGTGGGCTTCGGCATCAGCAGCGCCGCCCACGTCGCCGAGGTGTCGCGCATCGCCGACGGCGCGATTGTCGGCAGCGCCCTGATCGCGTGCCTGGAGGCACTGCCCGCCGCCGAGCTGGTCAGCGGCGCATCCGCCTTTGTGGCCGATCTGCTCGCAGCGGAGCCCGGCCCCTCCGGCGATTTGTAACAATTGGCGCTATGCTAGGGGCTGCGGGCGCAGCGGCGCTCGCACCGCAACCGGTGGAAGCTCGATGGGGAGGCACACATGGAGGCGAGGGCATACGTACTGATCGAGGCCGAGTCCGGGCGGATCGCTGATGTCCTGGCCGCGCTGCGCGCCCTCTCTGGGATGCTGTCCGTCGATGCGGTCACCGGCCCCTACGACATTATCGCCACCGTGCAGACGCCCGACCCACGCCAGATTGGCCGCCTCGTGATGAATGAGATCCACAGCGTCGAGGGGATCAAGCGCACGGTCACCTGTATGGTCATCGGCTAGCCCAGTCCCGCGCCAGCTATGAACTATGACAGCTTCGGCCCATGGCAGCGTTGCCGTGTGAACGCAACGCACCATAGGCCGAGGCTGTCGTGTTTCTCTGTACATAGACAAGGGAACAGGGAACAGAAATACCGCATCCTGATGCAGTGCAATTGCCT
>JBAXES010000165.1:0-7942 GCA_037140315.1 Chloroflexales bacterium | reverse complement strand
TCGTACCGTCTTTGTGAGGAGCGCTCAACTCACTGTCAACTCATGCCTGCACCCCGTTGGAACCCTCCCCTTGACAAGGCGGCTCAGAGCCTCTAAAATAGTGTAAATAGAACACTATTAGAGGAGAATCGCGATGGAAGATCACGAGGAGACCGCGGCCACCTACGACGCCGCGCGCTACGACCGCCCATCGGTGACGGTCGACGTCGTCATCTTCACGCTGATCGAGCGTGAGCTCCATGTGCTGCTGGTGCAGCGGAAGCGCTGGCCCTACGAGGGGCGCTGGGCTATCCCGGGCGGCTTTATCAATATGGACGAGTCGCTGGAGCAGGCGGCCCGGCGCGAGCTTGAGGAAGAGACCGGCGTCCGCGACCTGTACATCGAGCAGCTCTTCACCTTTGGGGATGTCGGGCGCGACCCGCGCACCCGCGTGATCAGCGTCGCCTACATCGCCCTGGTGCGCTTCGATGCCCAGCATCTGCGGGTGAGCGACGAGAGCCACGACGTGCGCTGGTTCCCGGTGAGCGCGCTCACGCGCGATCTGGCCTTCGACCACGAGCAGATCCTGGCCTTCGCCGTCTCACGGCTGCGCTCGAAGCTGGAGTATACCACCCTGGCCTTCCAGCTGCTGCCGGAGCTGTTCTCGATCCTGGAGCTGAAGCACATCTATGAGCAGATCCTTGGCGAGCAGCTCGACAAGGGTAACTTCTACCGCAAGATCAAGGAGGCCGGGCTGCTGGAGGAGACGACCCATATGCGTGAGGGCCGCGGGCGGCCCACCCGGCTCTGGCGCTTTAACCCCGACCGCGCCGGCGACAAGCAGTTTGTCTTCCGCTGGCGTGAGGATCGCGGCGTGACCGCGAAAGACGCGAAATAGGGCGAAAGACAAGGTTACAGGGAACAGGGAACAGAAATACCGCATCCTGATGCAGTGCAACTGGCTGAACTGTAATGTACGCTGAAACCATGTCAAAGACGCAAAAATAACGCGAATACACGGAGGGCGCGCGGACGTGGTAAGATGCCCTCGTGAGTCCACATCGACGCAATCGTGCCTTGCGGGCGCTTCTTCCTCTGGTCCTCGCCCTCGCCCTCGCCGGCTGCGAGGTGATCGACGCGCCTGCCCCACATACCTCTGCCACCGCGCCGGTCGCGCGGAGCCCGGCCCCTGCGCCCGACCCCACGCCAGCGCCGCCTGCGACCCCGCCAGCGCCGGTGCTGCTCAGCCGGGCGCTGACCGCGCGGGCCAGCGGCGAGGACGCCGCCGCCGGGGACGACCTCGCCGCGCTGCTGCGGGCCTACCCCGAGGCGACCGAGGCCCGCCAGGCCCGCTTCTTGCTCGCCGAGAGCCTGGCCCGGCGGGGCAGCTGGACGGCGGCGGTGGAGCTGCTGCGGCCCTTTGTCGCCGCGCCGGTGGACGACGCTCTGCGCGCCCCGGCGATCTTTTGGCTGGCCCGCGGCTTCGAGTCGGCCGGAGATCACGCTGCCGCCATCGACGCCTACCAGCGCTACCGCGACCTGGGCACGCCCCTGGAGCCATATGCGGCCATCCGCCAGGCCGCCCAGTACGAGGCGGCGGGCCAGCTCGCCGCAGCCGCCACCGCCTACGAGCACGCCGCCCGCGCCGAGATCGTGCGCGGCGAGCGGGCCGGCAGCTTTGAGCGGGCCATCGGCATGCGCCGGCGCACCGGCCAGCCTGAGGCCGGCCTCGCGCTCTACGATGAGCTGCTGGCCCTCGCCGAGACGCCCGCCTATCGGGCGCGTATGCTCAGCGCGGCGGCCGCCCTGGCCCGCGAGCTCGGCAACGCCGACCGGGCCGGAGTCTGGCTGCGCCAGCTGGCGGCTGCCGCCCCCGGCACGCCCGAGGCCGCCGCCGCCGCCGACCAGCTCGTCGCGGCCGGCGACCCGGCGCTGAGCGCCGCCGCGGCCGCCGGGATCTACTTCGAGAACGCGCGCTGGGCTGACGCGATCGCCCAGCTCGACGCGGCCATTGCCCAGGGCGGCGACCTTGAGGCGGGCGTGGAGCTGCGCCGCCTGCGCGGGCTGGCTCTGCGCGCCCAGGGCGATTTCCCCGCCGCCCTCGGCGCGCTGGCCGAGGCGGGCGCGCTCAGCCCGAACGGCGAGGCCGGGCGCCAGGCCCAGCTCGACTGGATCCAGACCCTCGGCCAGAGCGGCGAGGCCGACCGGGCCAGCCAGGCCTACCAGGAGTACGCCGCCACCTACGCCGGCGACCCGCGCGCCCCCGAGGCGCTGGCCCGCGCGGCCGAGCTGCGCGCGCGCCAGGGCGACGGCGACGGTGCCACCGCCCTGCGGCTGGACCTCGGCCGGCGCTACCGGCAGAGCGATCAGGCCGCCGCTGCCCTCCGCCGCGCCGGCCTGGATCTCTTCGGTGCCGGGCGCTACGCCAACGCTGAGGCCGCGTGGCAGATCCTCGCTGAGGCCGGGGCCGCAGATGTCCAGGCCCAGGGCGCATTCTGGGCGGGCCGATCTGCCCGCGCTCAGGACGATGAGGCCCGCCCCGCCGACCTCTTCCGCCGCGCCCTGGCGGACTCCCCGGCGAGCTACTATGGCATCCGCGCCGCCGAGGAGCTTGGCGGCGTGCCGCAGGGCACGATCATGATCGGCGCGCCCCTCGGCGCCGCCGACTGGGAGTCCCTGCGGTCATGGGTGCGCGGCTGGCCCGGCCAGGCGGCGGCCGGCGCGCCGGCGGATCTGGGCGTAGAGGTGGACGGGTCTGTGCGCCGGGCGACCCTGCTGGCCGAGGTGGGCCTCGGCAGCGAGTCGCGGAATGAGTGGGTCGCAGCGATCGATCGCTGGGGCACTGACGCGCCCCGGCTGGTGGAGCTGGCTCGCCTGGCCCACGCCCAGGGGGCGACCTACGTCGCCCTGCGGGCGGCCGCGCGCCTCGCCCGGCTGGCTCCCGCCGGGGCCGCCCCGCCCCAGGCCCTTGACCGGCTGCTCTACCCCGCGCCCTACGCCGGCCTGGTGGCGCAGCAGGCCCGCGAGCGCTCCCTCGACCCGCGCCTGCTCTACGCCCTGCTGCGCCAGGAGAGCCTGTTCGACCCGCAGGCGACCTCGTGGGTCGGCGCGCGGGGCCTGGCCCAGGTGATGCCCGCGACCGGCCAGGGCATCGCCCAGGGCCTGGGCCTGGCCGACTTCAGCGCGGATGATCTGTACCGCCCGGCGGTGAGCGTGCGCTTCGGGGCCCTCTACCTGAAGGAGCGGCTCGATGACATGGGCGGCAGCGTGCAGGCTGCCCTCTCCGCCTACAACGGCGGACTCGGGAACGCCCAGCGCTGGGCCGGCGGCAGCAGCGTGGCCGACCCCGATCTTTTCACCGAGGGCGTGGACTTCGTCGAGACCAGGGGCTACATCAAGGCGGTGTACGGGTTCTACGCGGCGTACCAGCGGCTATATAAGTAATGTTGAATGTTGAATGCCGGATATTCAGCATTCAGCATTCAGCATTAGCGTGCAGATGATCGCGGCAGCACCACCGTGAACACGCTGCCCTTGCCGGGGATGCTGCGCACCGTCACCTGTCCGCCGTGGGCGTCGATCACGTGGCGCACGATGGCGAGGCCGAGCCCGCTGCCGGGCTGGTTGTGGGCCAGCGAGCTGTCGATCTGGTAGAAGGGCAAGAAGATCTTCTCCAGGTATTCGGGGGCGATGCCAATGCCGCTGTCCTCGACGCGCATGATCAGCCGCGACGGCTCGTCGTGGAGCACGAGGCGCACCCGCCCGTCGCGCGGCGTGAACTTAACCGCGTTATCGAGCAGGCTGTGCAGCACCTGTTCCAGGCTGCTGGGGTCAGCCTGGATCGGCGTGATCTCGGTCGCCACGACATCGAAGCGCAGCCCGGATGCTGCGGCGCGCTCCTTGAAGGAGATGATCAGCTGGCGCAGCGTCTCGTGCGGGCGGACGGAGCGCAGGTGGAAGCTGCGCGTGCGCAGCTCCTGGTAGTAGAGCAGGTTGTTGAGCTGCTGCGAGAGCGTGTCGCCGCTGCGTCGCATCACCTTGATCGCCTCGTCCTGCGGCTTGCTCAGCTCGCCGAGCATCCCGCGGTCGAAGAGCTCGATATAGCCGAGGAGCGAGGTCAGCGGGGTGCGCAGCTCGTGGGAGAGCGTGGAGAGAAACTGGCTCTTGATCCGGTCGAGATCCTGAAGCTCGGCGTTGGCCGCGCTCAGCTCGCGCACGCGCTGCTCTAGCCGCTCCACAAGCTTCTGGTTATAGGCGCGCAGCAGGCTTGCCTGGTCGGTGCTGTCCGACACCTTATCGCGCCGACCGCCGATGAACTCGGCGACCTGCACGGGCAGCTGGCGCGCGTCGATCGGCTTGACCAGGTAGCCGTCGCAGCCGGCCACCAGCGCCCGCTCGCGCGAGTCGAAGGAGCCGTCCGCCGTCAGCGCGATGATCGGCACCCCGTCGAGGTGCGGCAGGCTGCGCAGCCGCGTGGTGGTCTCGTAGCCGTCGAGCCCGGGGATGCCGAGATCCACCAGCACGAGGGTGGGCAGCGACTCGCGGGCCATCGACACGCCGCGCGGGCCGTCATCGGCGATCAGCACGAGGTAGCCGCGGGCCCCCAGCACGCGCTGGACGAGCCGCTGGTTGTCGGTGTTATCCTCGATGTAGAGGATCTTCTGCTGTAGTTCGCTCATAGAGGTGGGAAGATGCAATCGGATGAAAGGAATAGGCACCTATGTTGCGAGGACAGTAGGCATCATCAGCGGCTCTCCATCGGTCGCCTGTCCCCGGCTGCCGGTTGTCGGTGCCGCGACCGGCAGGGTGAAGTGGAAGGCGGTGCCCTCGTTGATCATACTCTCGACCCAGATCCTGCCGCAGTGGGCCTCGACGAGCCGGCGCACGATCGCCAGCCCGAGCCCGGTGCCGCGCTGTCGCGATCGGCGCCCGTGAATCTGAACGAACTCCTCGAAGATATCTCGCTGGCGGTCGGCGGGGATCCCGATGCCGGTGTCGCGCACGCTCACCACCACATACGGCTGCACCGTGCCGCGGTCGCTCAGCTGATCGATCGTGGTTGCGCTCACAGTGATCGTGCCGCGCTCGGTGAATTTTACCGCGTTAGAGAGCAGGTTCAGCAAGATCTGGCGCACGCGGTCGGCGTCGGCATGCGCGAGCGGCAGATCGGCGGGGATAGCGTGGTTGAGGGCCACCCCGCGGTCGCGCAGCAGCGCCTGAACCGTGTCCACCACCTCGCCGACGATCAGGCGGAGATCGACCTGGCTGAGGTCGAGGTCGAGGTGGCCCGCCTCGATCCGCGAGAGGTCGAGCAGCTCGTTGATCAGGTGCAGCAAGAAGCGGCCGTTGCGGTTGATGCTCTGCACATCCTCGCGCTGGGTCGACGTCATCGGCCCGTCGATATCATCGAGCAGCACGGTCGAGAAGCCGATGATCGCGTTCAGCGGCGTGCGCAGCTCGTGCGAGATGCCGGCCAGGAAGTCGCTCTTGCGCCGGTCGGCGAGCTGGGCGCGGTCGAGGGCGGCCCGCAGCTCCTCGGTGCGCCGGGCAACCTGGCGCTCCAGGTCGGTGTAGAGCTGCACGTTCTGGATGGTTAGGCCGACCATGTTGGCGAACATGAGCAGCTGGCTGGCGTCCTGGGGCTGGATTGAGCGCTGGTGCAGGTGGTAGTCGGCCGAGAGCAGGCCGATCACCCGGTCGTCGCGGCCGATGATCGGCACCTGGACATAGGAGTGCCCCCCCGAGGCGGCCTGCTTGCGCGGCTCAACCCGCGGGTGGTGCCAGGGGTCGTCGACGATCACCGCCTTGCCGCTGCGCACCACATCGGCCTCCACCGTCCCGCCATCGATCCGCAGCGGCTCGGCGTTGGCCACCGCGATAAAGTAGCTGGCCTGGCGCTCGTTGCCCGGCCCGAACGAGGCGCCCACGACGCGCATGTGGTCGCCCTCGACCAGGTAGAGGGCCGCGCGGTCGAAGCCGAAGCGGCCGCAGACGGCGTCGGGGATGGTGCCGAGCAGTCGCGGCAGGTCGAGGATGCCCTTCAGCTCGTTCGAGACGGTGTTGAGCATCGCCAGCTGGCGGGCGTTGGACTCAAGCTCATCGACCTTCTCCTGGAGCGCGTCGGTCATGCGGTTGAAGGCGTCGACCAGCTGGCCGATCTCGTCCTGGCCGGCGCGGGGCAGCCGCTGGTGGAGCTGGCCGTCGGCCACGGCCTGCACGCCGCGCTGGAGGGCGTGGATCGGGCGGGTGAAGGAGAGCGAGAGCAGGAGGCTGCCGACGCCGATGACCGCAGCGATCAGCCCGAGCAGGGCGATCACCTGGTTGCGCAGGCGGTCTTGGCTCTCGCCGATGCGCTGGCCGGTGGCCAGGGCCGGCTGGATGATATCGTCGGCCGGGATGACCATGCCCACGCTCCAGCCGGCGGTGGCGATCGGCGCGTAGGCGATGTAGGTGGGCTGGCCGTTGTAGCTCATCTGCTCGACGCCGGTCTGGCGGTCGATCATGCGCTGGGTCAGCACGCGCAGCCGCTCGCTGGGCGACGTGAGCAGGTTCTCGGTGCGGAAGGGCTCGTCCCAGTGGGCGTTGGCCGCGCTCATGTCGGGCCGCACGATCACATCGCCCGTAGTGTTGAGCATGAAGGCGTAGCCGTCCTGGCCGATATCGACGGTGAGCAGATCCTGCTGGATCGTGCTCAGCAGCAGGTCGAAGGCGACCACGCCGATCAGCTTGCCCTGCTGATCATAGAGCGGCGTGGCGCAGGTGGTCGCCAGGGCGCCGGTGTTCGCGTCGACGTAGGCGTCAGTCCAGACCGTGGCCTTGGCCGCGCGGGCCTGGATGTACCACGGTCGCTCGCGCGGGTCGAAGGGCTGGATCTCCATCAGCTTGTCGATGACGATGTCTTTATCAAAGGCGATGACGCCGCCCTGCTCTAGGCCGATGTAGCCGATGCTGACCAGGGGGTTGTGGCCGACGGAGGCCTGGAGCAGCGGGATGAGGCGTTGGGCGTAGGCCACCTGGCTCGCGTAGGCCGCGCGTAGCTCGGGGCTTGGCGCAGGGGCGACCCAGACGCGCTGGTCGCTGGGCGCGGGCTGCGGCCCGTCGTAGATGCCGGCGGCGTAGCTGGCGACGCTCTCAACCTGCTGCTGGATGCTCGCGAGCGAGACATCGTAGAGGTGGGCCTTCTCGCGGGCGCGCAGGGCCAGCATCGACTCGGCCTGGGACTGGAGGGCGCTGGTGCCCTCGTCCACCGCCGTGTCGCGGGCGCGCGAAAGGCCGGTCAGCCCCAGCCAGCCCACAAAGAGCAGCGGCGGGATCGACAGGCTCAGGAGCAGCAGCAGGATCTTCTGCTGAATGCTGGCATGAAAGCGGAGCATGGCTGGGGCCTCGCGGGCCTTGCTATAGGTTTGGGGGTGTCTACATCCATCGTAACAGGCGCGCCCCCCCACTGCAATTAAGGAAGGTTAATGTCTGGTGACAGACTCATTTGCAGCGCCCGGTGAAGGGCATTATACTGAGCGGAGCTGTATTGAGGAATAACGCGCCGGGCGCGGATCTGGGAGTGACCGATGGAGTATGCCCTCGAACGCTTCACCGAGGAGGTGAAGGCGGCGATCATGGCGACGGGGCGGGTGGCCCCGGCCCTGATCGAGACTGCCACGCCGAAGCCGAATATCCCGGCCGACCTGGCCTTCCCGGCCTTCCGCGCCGCCAAGGAGCTGCGCGTGCCGCCGCCGCAGCTGGCCGCCGAGCTGGCCGCCGTCATCCGCATCCCCGAGGGCTCGCTGATCGGCAAGGTCGAGGCCGCCGGCCCGTTCCTGAACTTTAGCATGCACCCGCAGCGCCTGGCCGTTGCGGTGCTGGCCGAGATCGCCGCCCGCGGCGACGGCTACGGTCGGCAGCGCGACGGGGCCGGCAAGACGATTGTGGTCGACTACTCGGCCCCGAACATCGCCAAGCGCATGCA
>JBAXES010000164.1:0-7950 GCA_037140315.1 Chloroflexales bacterium | reverse complement strand
CCCTGGGCGATATGGCGCAGGGCGTCGAAGACCTGGGCCTTGAGCGACTCAGACACCCCGCGGGCGTAGTCCACGCTCTCGCGCAGCATCCCGTCGAGGGTGAGCGCGTCGCCGAGCGGGGCGTCAAAGGCGGCGCGGCGGAAGAAGGCGAAGAAATACAGGAACGCCTCGGGGTCGTTGGCGTCGGCCAGGTTCTTCAGATCGACCTCGTAGCAGCGATCCTGCCGCTCAACCGTCTCCCTGTGGTAGAGCCGCCAGCGCCGGCCATTGGTCAGGATGCCCCAGGGCGCGCCGGTGTGGCGCATATAGAAGGCGATCTGGTCGGCGGGCACCTTAGTGATCTCATCGCTCTCGCCCTGGCTGGAGACATCGAGCCTGCGCTCCCAGTACTTGGCGTCGCCCACGGCGATGGCCGCGCCCAGGTCGGCGTCGCTCAGCACCTTGCCCTTGTTCGCGTTCAGGGCGGCCATATCGCGGTAGAAGAGATAGTCGGGCTTCTTGGTGCCCTTGGGGGTGCGCAGGGCGGCCTGGACCTCGAAGGTGTGGCCGAGCAGCTCCAGCACCGGGCGCACCAGGTCGCGCTCGGTCTGGGCCTCGTTTGCCGCGGGGGCGAAGGCGGCGAAGAGGGCGCGGACCTGCGCGAGGGCGGGGGCGGCCTCGTCCACCATATCGAGCCAGGCGCTGCGGCGGGGCAGCGTCTCGTCGAGGTAGCGGTCGGCGAAGAGCTGGCGGTTATGGTGGCGCTGGGCGAGGGCCAGGGGCAGCTGGGAGGCAGCCATACGTAGGTAACACCTTGAGCCGACAATGCTATACTGCCTTGGGCTTTGAGCCGCCGGAAAGTATAGCATAGTCTCTCGCGAAACCATGCACAGTGAGGGTGTGGGAGAGCGAAGCTCTCCCACAAAAAAACTGGTTCTGCTGCGGCGCGGCGTAGCCGCGCCGCAGCAGAACCAGTGCGGCATGTGCCTGCCGGGCACAAAACAGCGCGGGTTCTCAGGGCGGCAGCCCTAGAGGAGATGCGGGCCTCCGATGATATCTGACTCAATCGACGCGATCATCGCCGACCTGGCGGCCACCCCCGCGCCCGCCGACGCGGTGAACCCCTACGGGCTAGGTGGCCCGCCCGGCAACGCCGTGCGCCGGGCCAACCTGCGCCTGGCCCTGGGGCAGGCCCTGGCGCGCGGCCCCGACCTGCTGCTGGTCGGCGAGGCCCCCGGCTACAACGGCGCGCGCCGCACCGGCGTGCCCTTCACCAGCGAGCGCCTGCTGCTGGGCGGCGTCGCCCCGCTCGGCCAGTACGGCGCGGCCCGGGGCTTCGCCCTGGCCACCGATGACGGCCGGATCTCGGCCGAGCCCACCGCCACCATCGCCTATCGCGAGCTGGCCGCCCTCGGCCTCTTCGCCGTCGGCTGGAACGCCTACCCGCTGCACCCGCACCGCCCCGGCGTCGACCAGAGCAACCGCGCGCCGCGCGCCGCCGAGCTGGCCCTCGGCCTGCCCCTGCTGGCCCGCGTGATCGCCCTCTTCCCCGGCGTGCCCGCCGTGGCCATGGGCAACACCGCTGGCCGCGCCCTGACAGCGCTGGGCGCGCCGCACACCAAGCTGCGCCACCCGGCCCAGGGCGGGGCCGCGATCTTCGCCCAGGGCCTGCGCGCGCTGGCCGCGACCCTCAACCGATAGGCGGGCGCGCCCGCCGACCAGATATCGTCCCTGCGGAGATACCTATGAGCACAGCCGATCGCCCCGCCGATCACGAGCCGGATATTCGCCGCCTTGAGGCGCGGCGCGATATCTCCGGCCTCATCGCCGCCCTGAGCCCCGAGCGCCCGCCCGCGCTGCGCCAGGCCGCCGCCCAGGCGCTCGGGCAGTGCGGCGGCGCCGATGCGGCGGAGCCGCTGGTGCTCCTGCTGGATGACGCCGACATCGACCTGCGCATCGCGGCCGCGAAGGCGCTCTGGTGGGTCGGCGACCGGCGCGCGGTGGCGCCGCTGTGCGCGGCGCTCACGGGCGAGCACGCCGATCGCGGGGCCGCTGCGGCCGAGGCGCTAGAGCGGATCGGCGACCGGCGCGCGGTTGGCCCGCTCTGCCGGGCCCTCGACCTCAGCGGGCCGTATCGACAGCGCATGGCCGCCCGCGCCCTCGGCGCGCTCGGCGACCGGCGCGCGGCCGCGCCGCTGCTGAGCGCGCTGCCCCATCTGCGGCACGATGCGCGGGAGGCGGCGACCCAGGCGCTCGACCAGATAACGCCTGGCTGGGAGGACTCTGCTGCGAGCCGGAGAGTGCTGCCCGACATCCTGGCGGCGCTGGGCCACGCCGACCCCGACCGGAGGCTGGCCGCGGCGCAGATCCTGAGGCTCATCCACGACCAGCGATCCCTTCAGCCGCTGCTGGATGCGATCGTCGACCCTACCGTCGAGACCCACAACTGGCTGCGCGGCTACCGCGACTTCCTCCAGGCCGCCGCGCCCGGCAGCTTCACCATCGGCGAGATCTTCGACGGCGACGCGCGCAGCCTGGCCCCCTACTACCCCGATCAGCTCGACATGTACTTCGAGTTCGATGTGGCCAAGCAGATCCGCGGCGCGGCCAACTACGGCCTCTCCCGCCAGTACATGCAGGCCGTGGGCGACGCCGTCGCCAAGCTGCCCTTCCAGCGCTGGGCGCCCTTCCTGACCAACCACGACCAGACCCGGGCGATGACCGAGTTCGGCGACAGCCTGCCCAAGGCCAGGCTGGCCGCCCTGGCCCTACTGACCCTGCCCGGCCTGCCTTTCGTCTACTACGGCGAGGAGATCGGTATGCTCGGCGCGAAGCCCGACGAGCGCATCCGCACGCCCATGCAGTGGGCCGGCGCCGCCGGCGGCGGATTCACCAGCGGCACGCCGTGGCAGCCCCTCCAGAAGGACGCGGCCACCAAGAGCGTGGCCGCCCAGGACAGAGACCCCGAGTCGCTGCTGAACGCGTACCGCGCGCTGATCAACCTGCACACGGGGACGCCGGCCCTGGCCACCGGCGACTTCACCGCCCTGGAGGCCAAGGGCCTCGCCGCCTTCATCCGCCAGCAGGGCCAGAGCCGGGCCCTGGTGCTGATCAACTTCGACAGCGCGCCGGCCGTCGGCGTCGCGCTCAGCGCGGCGGCCAGCGGCCTGCCGGCGGGCGCGTATACGCTCCAGCCGATCTACGGCCCGCCCGTCGCCGCCGCCGGCCTCGCCGTCGGCGACGGCGGGGCGATCAGCGGCTATGTCCCGCTCGCCGCGATCCCCCCGCAGACCGGCTACATCTTCCTGCTCACGCAGTGAATTGAGGGCTGCGCCCTCAAACCCGCTTGCTACTGGCAGGCGGTGGCGAAGCCGCCACCTGCCAGTAGCAGAAGAATCGGGGCGGCGAAGCCGCCCCGCACCCCACCGGTAGGTGATGATGAGAACTGTTACCGCCACCCGCTACGTGCGGCCCCTCCGCGAGGGCGGATCGCTGCCCGCGATCATCGAGGCCGACGACGACGGGATGTACGTGCTGAAGTTTCGCGGCGCGGCCCAGGGCCCCAAGGCCCTGATCGCCGAGCTAATCTGCGGCGGGATCGGCCGGGCGATCGGCCTGCCCGTGCCCGAGGTCGTCTTTGTGGAGTTCGACGGCGCGCTGGGGCGCAACGAGCCGCACGCCGAGATCCAGGAGCTGATGGGCCGCAGCGCCGGCCTCAACCTGGCCCTCGACTACCTGCCCGGCTCCTTCAACTTCGACCCGCTGAACGTCCCCGGCGTCGCGCCAGACCTGGCCGCGCGCATCGTCTGGTTCGACGCCTACATCACCAACGTCGACCGCACGCCGCGCAACCCGAATATGCTGCTCTGGCACCGCAACCTCTGGCTGATCGACCACGGCGCGGCGCTCTACCTGCACCACACCTGGGCCGACTGGCGGGCGCGGGCGCGCGGGCGCTTCCAGCCGATCAAGGATCACATCCTGCTGGGCGTCGCCGGCGACGCCCAGCAGGATGTGATCCTTGATCGGCTGGAAGCGCCCGCGCGCCCGCGCCCGCCAGTCGGCCCAGGTGTGGTGCAGGTAGAGCGCCGCGCCGTGGTCGATCAGCCAGAGGTTGCGGTGCCAGAGCAGCATATTCGGGTTGCGCGGCGTGCGGTCGACGTTGGTGATGTAGGCGTCGAACCAGACGATGCGCGCGGCCAGGTCTGGCGCGACGCCGGGGACGTTCAGCGGGTCGAAGTTGAAGGAGCCGGGCAGGTAGTCGAGGGCCAGGTTGAGGCCGGCGCTGCGGCCCATCAGCTCCTGGATCTCGGCGTGCGGCTCGTTGCGCCCCAGCGCGCCGTCGAACTCCACAAAGACGACCTCGGGCACGGGCAGGCCGATCGCCCGGCCGATCCCGCCGCAGATTAGCTCGGCGATCAGGGCCTTGGGGCCCTGGGCCGCGCCGCGAAACTTCAGCACGTACATCCCGTCGTCGTCGGCCTCGATGATCGCGGGCAGCGATCCGCCCTCGCGGAGGGGCCGCACGTAGCGGGTGGCGGTAACAGTTCTCATCATCACCTACCGGTGGGGTGCGGGGCGGCTTCGCCGCCCCGATTCTTCTGCTACTGGCAGGTGGCGGCTTCGCCACCGCCTGCCAGTAGCAAGCGGGTTTGAGGGCGCAGCCCTCAATTCACTGCGTGAGCAGGAAGATGTAGCCGGTCTGCGGGGGGATCGCGGCGAGCGGGACATAGCCGCTGATCGCCCCGCCGTCGCCGACGGCGAGGCCGGCGGCGGCGACGGGCGGGCCGTAGATCGGCTGGAGCGTATACGCGCCCGCCGGCAGGCCGCTGGCCGCCGCGCTGAGCGCGACGCCGACGGCCGGCGCGCTGTCGAAGTTGATCAGCACCAGGGCCCGGCTCTGGCCCTGCTGGCGGATGAAGGCGGCGAGGCCCTTGGCCTCCAGGGCGGTGAAGTCGCCGGTGGCCAGGGCCGGCGTCCCCGTGTGCAGGTTGATCAGCGCGCGGTACGCGTTCAGCAGCGACTCGGGGTCTCTGTCCTGGGCGGCCACGCTCTTGGTGGCCGCGTCCTTCTGGAGGGGCTGCCACGGCGTGCCGCTGGTGAATCCGCCGCCGGCGGCGCCGGCCCACTGCATGGGCGTGCGGATGCGCTCGTCGGGCTTCGCGCCGAGCATACCGATCTCCTCGCCGTAGTAGACGAAAGGCAGGCCGGGCAGGGTCAGTAGGGCCAGGGCGGCCAGCCTGGCCTTGGGCAGGCTGTCGCCGAACTCGGTCATCGCCCGGGTCTGGTCGTGGTTGGTCAGGAAGGGCGCCCAGCGCTGGAAGGGCAGCTTGGCGACGGCGTCGCCCACGGCCTGCATGTACTGGCGGGAGAGGCCGTAGTTGGCCGCGCCGCGGATCTGCTTGGCCACATCGAACTCGAAGTACATGTCGAGCTGATCGGGGTAGTAGGGGGCCAGGCTGCGCGCGTCGCCGTCGAAGATCTCGCCGATGGTGAAGCTGCCGGGCGCGGCGGCCTGGAGGAAGTCGCGGTAGCCGCGCAGCCAGTTGTGGGTCTCGACGGTAGGGTCGACGATCGCATCCAGCAGCGGCTGAAGGGATCGCTGGTCGTGGATGAGCCTCAGGATCTGCGCCGCGGCCAGCCTCCGGTCGGGGTCGGCGTGGCCCAGCGCCGCCAGGATGTCGGGCAGCACTCTCCGGCTCGCAGCAGAGTCCTCCCAGCCAGGCGTTATCTGGTCGAGCGCCTGGGTCGCCGCCTCCCGCGCATCGTGCCGCAGATGGGGCAGCGCGCTCAGCAGCGGCGCGGCCGCGCGCCGGTCGCCGAGCGCGCCGAGGGCGCGGGCGGCCATGCGCTGTCGATACGGCCCGCTGAGGTCGAGGGCCCGGCAGAGCGGGCCAACCGCGCGCCGGTCGCCGATCCGCTCTAGCGCCTCGGCCGCAGCGGCCCCGCGATCGGCGTGCTCGCCCGTGAGCGCCGCGCACAGCGGCGCCACCGCGCGCCGGTCGCCGACCCACCAGAGCGCCTTCGCGGCCGCGATGCGCAGGTCGATGTCGGCGTCATCCAGCAGGAGCACCAGCGGCTCCGCCGCATCGGCGCCGCCGCACTGCCCGAGCGCCTGGGCGGCGGCCTGGCGCAGCGCGGGCGGGCGCTCGGGGCTCAGGGCGGCGATGAGGCCGGAGATATCGCGCCGCGCCTCAAGGCGGCGAATATCCGGCTCGTGATCGGCGGGGCGATCGGCTGTGCTCATAGGTATCTCCGCAGGGACGATATCTGGTCGGCGGGCGCGCCCGCCTATCGGTTGAGGGTCGCGGCCAGCGCGCGCAGGCCCTGGGCGAAGATCGCGGCCCCGCCCTGGGCCGGGTGGCGCAGCTTGGTGTGCGGCGCGCCCAGCGCTGTCAGGGCGCGGCCAGCGGTGTTGCCCATGGCCACGGCGGGCACGCCGGGGAAGAGGGCGATCACGCGGGCCAGCAGGGGCAGGCCGAGGGCCAGCTCGGCGGCGCGCGGCGCGCGGTTGCTCTGGTCGACGCCGGGGCGGTGCGGGTGCAGCGGGTAGGCGTTCCAGCCGACGGCGAAGAGGCCGAGGGCGGCCAGCTCGCGATAGGCGATGGTGGCGGTGGGCTCGGCCGAGATCCGGCCGTCATCGGTGGCCAGGGCGAAGCCCCGGGCCGCGCCGTACTGGCCGAGCGGGGCGACGCCGCCCAGCAGCAGGCGCTCGCTGGTGAAGGGCACGCCGGTGCGGCGCGCGCCGTTGTAGCCGGGGGCCTCGCCGACCAGCAGCAGGTCGGGGCCGCGCGCCAGGGCCTGCCCCAGGGCCAGGCGCAGGTTGGCCCGGCGCACGGCGTTGCCGGGCGGGCCACCTAGCCCGTAGGGGTTCACCGCGTCGGCGGGCGCGGGGGTGGCCGCCAGGTCGGCGATGATCGCGTCGATTGAGTCAGATATCATCGGAGGCCCGCATCTCCTCTAGGGCTGCCGCCCTGAGAACCCGCGCTGTTTTGTGCCCGGCAGGCACATGCCGCACTGGTTCTGCTGCGGCGCGGCTACGCCGCGCCGCAGCAGAACCAGTTTTTTTGTGGGAGAGCTTCGCTCTCCCACACCCTCACTGTGCATGGTTTCGCGAGAGACTATGCTATACTTTCCGGCGGCTCAAAGCCCAAGGCAGTATAGCATTGTCGGCTCAAGGTGTTACCTACGTATGGCTGCCTCCCAGCTGCCCCTGGCCCTCGCCCAGCGCCACCATAACCGCCAGCTCTTCGCCGACCGCTACCTCGACGAGACGCTGCCCCGCCGCAGCGCCTGGCTCGATATGGTGGACGAGGCCGCCCCCGCCCTCGCGCAGGTCCGCGCCCTCTTCGCCGCCTTCGCCCCCGCGGCAAACGAGGCCCAGACCGAGCGCGACCTGGTGCGCCCGGTGCTGGAGCTGCTCGGCCACACCTTCGAGGTCCAGGCCGCCCTGCGCACCCCCAAGGGCACCAAGAAGCCCGACTATCTCTTCTACCGCGATATGGCCGCCCTGAACGCGAACAAGGGCAAGGTGCTGAGCGACGCCGACCTGGGCGCGGCCATCGCCGTGGGCGACGCCAAGTACTGGGAGCGCAGGCTCGATGTCTCCAGCCAGGGCGAGAGCGATGAGATCACTAAGGTGCCCGCCGACCAGATCGCCTTCTATATGCGCCACACCGGCGCGCCCTGGGGCATCCTGACCAATGGCCGGCGCTGGCGGCTCTACCACAGGGAGACGGTTGAGCGGCAGGATCGCTGCTACGAGGTCGATCTGAAGAACCTGGCCGACGCCAACGACCCCGAGGCGTTCCTGTATTTCTTCGCCTTCTTCCGCCGCGCCGCCTTTGACGCCCCGCTCGGCGACGCGCTCACCCTCGACGGGATGCTGCGCGAGAGCGTGGACTACGCCCGCGGGGTGTCTGAGTCGCTCAAGGCCCAGGTCTTCGACGCCCTGCGCCATATCGCCCAGGG
>JBAXES010000163.1:0-7975 GCA_037140315.1 Chloroflexales bacterium | reverse complement strand
AAGAGTCCATAGAAGGAGTGGCCCATACCGTGGGCCATGATATACCCGCCCAGAGCCTGTTCGTCACTTGAGAGAAGGTCTATGGAATTGATGGTGTCGCACATCTGGATACGCATGCTCGGCACGCCGTAGCCATTGGTGGGGGCGTTCGGCCAACAGTTCCCACCGTTGCTCCAGACGATGTTGGCCCGGTCGGCCATCTGGGCGTCGGTGTAGATCGTCACCCGGCCCAGCTGGTGGGCGCCGTTGCTCATCTCGTAGATCGCGTCGGCCAGATACTTGAAGTTGTTCTCAATCGCCGTGCGCTTGGCGGCGGTGTTGGCACGCGTGTCGTAGTATGAGACAGTCAGGTCTATCTCCCGCCGATTCCGGCTGCCGATCGTGACCGTCGCCGGGTCGCTGGCCGGCGAGTCGCCGCTGACATTGATCGCGAATAGGCGGTAGCTGTAGCCGGTGCTGGCTACGACGGTGTTGTCGGTGTAGGTCGCCGCCGTGCCGGGCAGGGTGGCCAGGGCCGCCCAGCTGCTGGTGCCGGACGGGGCGCGCTCGATGCGGTACTGGCCCACATTTGCGGCCTGCCAGCTCAACATCACGTTACTCGTCGCATCGAGGGTCGCGGCCAGGCCGGTGGGCTTAGCGGGCGCGGCCAGCGCGCTGATGGCGACGTCGTCGATCTCCCAGTACCAGGCCCAGGTCGCAACGTAACGGAAGCGCACGATCACGGCGGGCTTGCCGGCGGCCTGCGCCGAAATGTCAAGAGTCACCGGGCCGCTGAAGGTGGCCTGCTTGCGCCAGACATTGGCCCAGGTGGTGCCGCCGTCGCTGCTGACGTCGATGTCGCCGGTGGAGGTGGCGTAGGCGCTGAAGTACGTCTTCAGGCTCAGCTGCACCGCGCGCGCAGCGGCGAAGTTCATGCTCGGTGTGCGCAGCTCGGTGTCCATCGCGACGTTCCCGGCCTTGTCGCTGTCGGCGATGGCGAAGGTGGTGGCCCCGCCGGTCTTGTTGGTGCGCGCGCCGGGGTCGTTGAAGACCCAGCCAACGCTGCCAACGTTATACTTCACCGTCCAGTCGATGGGGGTCGCTGCAGTGCCGAAGGCCTCGCTGACCGAGCTCGCCAACTCACAGGAGCCGGTAGCCTTCTGCACGGTGGCGGTGGGGGCCGACAGGCCGGCCGCGTTGACCGCGGTGACCCGGTAGTGGTAGGTGGTCGCGCAGGTCAGCTGGGGGTCGTTATACTGGGTGGTGCCCGCGCCGACGGTGGTCAGGTTCGTCCAGGGGTCGCTGCCGTTGGGCGAGCGATCGACCCGGAAGCCAATCTCGTTGCTGCTGTTGTCCTTCCAGGTCAGGCTGATCTGGTTGCCGCTGGCCGTGGCGGCCAGGTCGCTGGGCGCGGCCGGCGTGTTCGGCGACTCGACGGTGACATTGTCGATCTCCCAGTACCAGGCCCAGGTCGCATTGTAATAGTGGAAGCGGATCTGCGCGTTGGCCTTGTTGGCCAGCTTTGATGACACGTCAACCAGCAACTTGCCGCTCACGAGGGACGTGGTGCGCCAGACGTTCTCCCAGGTCGCGCCGCCGTCGCTGCTCACATCGACGTCGCCAGTAGACTGCTGGTAGGGGGAGAAGTAAGTCTGAAAGATCAGGCGCACGGCGGAGACGCCGGTGAAGTCCATCACCGGGCTGCGCAGCTCGGTGTCGATCGGAGTTTTGCCGGCCTTGTCGCTGTCGGCGACGGCGAAGGTGGTGGCCCCGCCGGTCTTATTGGTGCGCGCGCCGGGGTCGTTGAAGACCCAGCTAGGGCCGGAGGCGGGCAGCACCGTCCAGCCGTCGGGGAGGCCGCTGTCGAAGCCCTGCGCCGACAGCCCGGCAGCGAGGGTGGCGGCGGCGGCAGGCCGGGCCAGTAGGCCGGGGGCGGCCAGGGTCGCGGTGAGCAGGATCAGGATGCCGAGGGCGGCGGCGGTGCAGCGTGGGCGGGATGGGCGTGTGGATGGGTACATGGACGTTCCCTCCTCAGTTGAACGAGATCACAGGGCGGCCAGTCTTACGTGACCGTCGCGCGCGCCCGCGTCCCCTGCCCCCTTGAGGAGAGGGGCTGGGGGCGCGGGCCGCCCGGCTGCCTGGCTGCTACCTACTGATCATCGGCAGGTAGATTCGACTCGATGGGTCGCTCACGCCGATCTTGTCGACGAGCGATGTGTACAGCCAGGACGCGGTCTGCGCCTGGGCCGTGACCGAGATGTCGGCGCGCGTGCCCAGCGTGGCTGTCGCCGGCGCCGTGACCTGCACGGTGTAGGAGAAGGCGCTGCCGGGGGCGACGTCCTGGAGCGTCAGGCTAACATCGCCGTCGCCGCTCGCCTGCTGGCCGTTCGCCTTGAGCGTCAGCGGCCAGCCGTCCCACGACTTGGCCGTGAACACGAAGCTGTCCGCCGTCGTCCCGGTGTGGGTGAAGGTGTGGGTGAAGGTGACCTGCCCGCCCGGCCCGACTGGGTAGGGGAAGTCCTTATACGGCGCTGGGGCGCTGCTGGTGAAGCCCACCCCCGTGTCTGGCTTCGGGTCGGCCAGCAGCCGCGGGCCGATGCTGAGCTCGTAGGTGCCGGTGTCCGCCGTATCCTGGTAGTGCTGCACGCTCACATAGAACACCTCGCCCGAGGTGACTTTGGTCAGCGGGATGAAGAGGTGGGCGGTGCTGCCCGGGGTGTAGTCGAAGTAGGCCTCGTCGACCTGGTTGTAGTCCTTGTCGTAGATGATGACGGAGGGGTCCATCTCAAGGCCCAGGTGGTCCACGCGCAAGAAGAGCGCCTTGGTGTCGGTGACGCCCAGGGTGACCGGGTCAACCTTGAAGAAGTCCACATCGCCCGCCCGGTCGATCCGCCCGGGGATGAAGGTGTTGTCTGGGGGCAGGGTGGTCGCGGTGCCGGTGATCGTGTCGGTGTGGTCGTCGGCCTTCCAGCCGGCGATCTTGACCGTGGCCTCGCCGTAGCGATGCAGGTTCTCGCCAACCGGGGTGACCTCTTTGGCGGTCATGTTAGTGGTGCCGACGGTGGTGAAGGTGGCGGTGTTCGCGTCGTTGTCGAACTGCACATTGATCTCGTACTCGCCGTCGGTCCAGTAGTCCACGTAGGCGGCGTACTTGCCATCATCGGCCAGCGAGTCGGGGGCGATCCCGTCGTCGCGCATGGTGAAGGTCTGGTAGGTGCCGTCGGGGGCCATAACCTCCCCGACCACGCCGGCCTTGGCGACGGGCAGCCGCCCCCCGACGGTGGCGCTGACCAGGATGGGCCGCGGGTACTGCACCACGTTGCCATCGGCGGGCTCCACGCTGGCGCTGTAGGAGGTCACGCCGGCCTGGGCCCAGCCGTCGATGAAGTACCAGGCCCAAGATTCGGCGGCGCTGTTGTTGACCATGTGCAGCTTCCAGCTGCCGGGCTTCGCGTCGATGCTGAGGTAGCAGGCGGCGAGCGGATCGCCGGGCGCGCTCCAGTCATCGCAGCTGGCGGTATCGAAGGGGGTCGCCGTGCCGTCAGGGGCGATCAGCTCAAGCGTGAAGTCGCCCGGCGCGGCGCCGTACCAGACCGTGGCGTCGATCAGGCTCAGGCCGACGTCGATACTGAAGCTGCCATCGCTCGAGCCGCCCACGGGGGCCTTGTCGTAGTAGCCGGTCTTGACGCCGGTGAAAAGCGTCAGCGAGGTGGAGCGGTTGGCGGCCTGCAGGCCATTGATCAGGGCCTGGCCGTCGGCGACCTCGGTGTAGAGGCCCGAGGTCTGCTCGGCCAGGTCGCGCAGCGTGTTGCCGTCGTCGGCGCTGGCCCCGTAGGCGAAGCTGTAGACCGGGATACTAGCGCTGGTCAGGGGGGCGATCAGCGCCGCCGAGGTGCGCCCGGCTGTGCTGGCGCCGGTGCCGATCAGGTAGATCGAGTTCGACTTGGTGATGTAGTCGGTGGCAGTCAGGCGGGCGTGCGCCTCGTACAGCGCGTCGCCGGTGGTGACGCCGGGGGTGCCGCCCAGGGTGAGCGCGGTGACCACCGCCTGGATGCTGGCCCGATTGCTGGCGGTGAGCGCGGTGAGGGCCTGGCGCTCGACGACCGTGCTGTCGAAGCTGAGGATGCCCACGCTGTCGCCCTCGCGGGCGTTGGCGATCTCATCGTTCAGGATCTGCTTGACGGTCGCTAGTCGGTCGGCGGTCATGCTGGTCGAGGTATCGACCAGGTACTCGCGCACCGCGCCGCCGGCCACGGCCTGGAGGTCAGAAGAGACGAGGATCGGGATCAGCGAGCCCCCCCACATGATGGTCACGCCGCTGCGCGCCACGGAGCGCAGCCCAGGCATCTCGATCGGGGGCAGGGCGTTGAGGTTGATGCCGTTACCCACGAACTCTGGGTAGTTCGCCTGGTAGCTGCGTGTGAGGAGATTGGTGCGCGCGCCCTCGCGCGGATCGTTGGCTGGCGGGCGCACCAGGGTGCCCCAGCCGCTGGCGTTGTAGCTTCGGTACTGCGCCGTGTTGCGCGTATCGTTAGCCTGGGTCGAGAGGTTGAGCCAGCGTAGGTCGCCGTCAACGTAGCGATTCTCACCACGGGCGCAGCGGCCCCAGTTCCAGAACTGCCACCAGGGGTACCACTCATAGCAGATGTACTGCGTACTGCCGGCAGCCCAGTCCGTATTGTGCATGGCAGAAAACTGCACCGGCGTGTCGCCGTCGAGCGGGGATGACAGCCAGTCAGATGAGGCGCGGCCCACCTCGCGGTACTCATCGTAGAGCCCGTAGACATAGTGCCCCGCCTCGTGAGTCAGGACATAGCCAGCTATCGACGGCGAATATATGAACCCGCCCTGCGAGTTGTACATCTGTATACGCGCCCCGTGGGACGCGGCGAATGGGTAGCCGCCGGAGTTCGCGTTGGCGCGGCCATCTCCGCAGTCCCACCTGATGTGGCTCTGGTTCCAGCGCTCCGCATTGGTGTAGACCTGGATGTTCCCCACCCGATTGATGCCGTTCGTCATCTCGTAGATGCCGTCGGCAAAGTAGCCGAGGGCGCTTATGTACTTGTCGCGATCAGCGCCGGTGGGGTTGCAGTTGAGCGAGACCGTGAAGTTCAGGGTGCGCGCGGTGGCGGCGGTGCCGGACTGGGCGCTAGACATGAGCGCGCCCGCGTCGCGCTGCTGCTGGGTGAGCAACTCCGCGCCGGTCAGCGCGGCCGCGTAGATGCGCAGGTCGTCCACCACGGCGGCCAGGCCGGCGCCCAGCACCAGCTCGCCGCTGCGCTGCAGGGCCGGGCGCCCGGTGACGATCTTCTCGGCCATGCCGTCCACCAGCACGGCCATCTCGCCGGTCTCGGCGTTGTAGCGCCAGCCCAGGTCGTACCACTTGTGGGGCAGCAGCTGGGTCTGCCCGGTCAGGCCATTCTGGCCAAAGTTCATATAGGGGCGGCCATCGAGCAGGCCCAGGACCAGATCGCCCGCGCCCAGGATCTGCTGCACGCCCTGGCCGACATCGTCGACCTTCAGGCGCACCACGATCGTGAAGCTCTTGCCGCGCAGGCCCAGGCTGTCGAGGCTGCCCACGGCCACCTGGCTGTCGGCCTGGAGCTGCACCGCGTCCTGGAGCTGGTACTTGCCGGCCTGGCCGAAGGTCGGGCAGTGCGCTTCGGCGCAGGCGGCCTGCAGGCCCGCGGCGTCGGCGCCAAAGGTGAGGTGGAGCATGGGTTCGGCGGGCGCGGGCGCGGTCCCCGCCAGGCCCTGCGCGGCCGGGGCCGCGCTCAGGGTCCCTGAGAGCATGACGACGGCGGTGATGGCGGTGAGGAGTGTGATGAATCGTTTCATGGTGCGATGCTCCGTATCACATCAGATCTGGCATGTTCGTGTGCCTAGCGGGGAGGTTTGGAGGGGCAGTGCCCCTCCGAGACCCCCCACACACAATCAAACCGGATCTGACATCACTGTCGCTGAACGAGATTGTTGCGGGCGGCGGCGGTGCGGCGTGGGTGGGACGTGCGTGTGGATGGGTGCATGGATGTTCCCTTCTCGGTTGCCCGCGACAGTCAGTTGGTGACGCGGCACGCGCTCAGATCGGCCTTGATCACCGTCAGGGCTGGTGCAAAGTCACCTCCCGGAGGGGGTGTGGGGGCGGCTTCGCCGCCCCCACGTTATTTTTTTGTCAGGTTTGGGCGGCTTCGCCGCCCAAACCTGACAAAAAGCGGGGTCTGGGGCGCAGCCCCAGGGACTTTGCACGAGCCCTGTGATCACCGTCAGTGTAGCGGGGGGGTCTGGTAAAACTCTGATATAATTGGGCCATTTGGCGCAGGCACCGGGGGGACACCCGCTGTTCTGCCCGTTGCGCGGCCTATGATGGGATCACCGATCTAGCGCATCTCAGCAACATCACCATCGCCGTATGACGCAGCTATCGATTCACCTCTTCGGTGCGCCGCATGCCACGTACGCCGACGTGCCGCTCACCCCCGGCACCGACAAGGCATGGGCGCTGCTGGTCTACCTGCTAGTCGAGGGCGACCGCCCGCACAGCCGGAACGCGCTGGCGGCCCTGCTCTGGCCCGACAGCCAGGCCGCGAAGGCGCTCAACAACCTCAGCTCGACCCTGACCCGCCTGCGCGACCTGGTCGCCCGCCCGGACGCGCCGCACCTGCCGATCATCACCACCCAGCAGGCCCTGCAGCGCAACCCGCGCGCCGAGATCGTGATCGACGTGGAGCGCTTCGACGCCGCGATCGACGCCTGCACGGCGCACCGCCACCGCGACGCAGCGCGCTGCCTGGCCTGCGCCCGGCGGCTGGCCGAGGCGGCGGCGCTGGCGCGCGGCGAGTTCCTGGAGGGGCTGATCCCAGACAACAGCCCGGCCTTCGACGACTGGCTCATGGCCGAGCGCAGCCGGCTGAGCGTGCGGCTCCAGGGCGCGCTGCGCAGCCTCGCGGCGCACCACGAGCAACGCGGCGAGGCCCGCCTGGCCCTGGAGCACCTGCGCCACATGCTGGCCGACAGCCCCTGGGAGGAGGAGGCGCACCGCCAGGCCATGCGCATCCTCGGGCAGAGCGGGCAGCGCACGGCCGCGCTGAAGCAGTACCGCGACTGCGTCGCCGCGCTGCAGCGCGAGCTGGGCGTCCCGCCCTCGTTCGAGACCGAGGTGCTCGCCCGGCAGATCCGCGCGGGGGCGCTGCCCCCGCCGGCCTGCCCGACGCTAGGTCTGCCGGTCGGGCTGCTGCCCTTCGTGGGCCGACGCAACGATCTGCAGGCCCTCGCCGACGCGCTATCTGACGTGAGCCACCGGCTGGTGACAATCTGCGGGCCAGGCGGGATGGGCAAGACCCGCCTGGCGATCGAGGTCGCCGGCATGGCCGGCCCCAGCTACCGTGATGGCGCGCGCATGGTCGATCTGACCGCCGCACGCTCGGCCGATGACATCGCCGCAGCGATCGGCGCGGCAATCAGCCTGCCGTTCAGCAGCGCGCAGCCGCTCCTCGACCAGCTGCTCATGGCGCTCGCGGGCATGGAGCTGCTGCTGCTGCTGGATAACGCCGAGCACCTGCTGGCGCACACCGCGCCGCTGGCCGAGCTGCTGCGGCGCGCGCCCGGCGTAAGCCTGCTGGTCACCTCACGCGCCCACCTGAGGCTGATGGCCGAGTGGATCTACGAGCTGGGCGAGCTGGCGACGCCGCCCGCGGCCGATCCCAACGCCCTGGCCTACGACGCGGTGCAGCTTCTGTCCGTGCGCCTGGCCCAGCGCCAGGCCCAGGTGCAGCTCACCGGCGCGCAGATCGCGACCGCCGCGCACATCTGCCGCCTGGCCGGCGGGCTACCGCTGGCGATCGAGCTGGCCGCCGCGCTGGCCGACGACCTGCCGCTCGCCGAGATCGCGGCGCGCATGGCCCAGTCGCTCGACACCCTGGCCGTGGATGCGGCCGACCTCTCCTCGCGCCACCGCAGCCTGCGCGCGGTCTTCGCGACCTCGTGGGCGATCCTGCCC
>JBAXES010000162.1:0-7976 GCA_037140315.1 Chloroflexales bacterium | reverse complement strand
CCTGGATCCAGCGCGGCTCGTCCTTCGTCGGCAGCACGATGCCGACGGCCAGGGCAGACGCAGCAGCATTTGTAGGAGCAGCAGTGGGGGCAGTCGAAGCCGCAGTCGGAGCGGCAGCAGTCGTGGGGGCAGTCGAGGCCGCAGTCGGAGCAGGAGCAGTTGTGGGCTTGGCAGCGCCACCGCCACAGGCAGCGAGAATTGACGAAGTGACTAATGCCAGCAGCACTAGTACGGCACCTTTGAACCGCATGGTGTGTCCTCCTAGACGATAGAATTATTCTACAGTGAATCGAGCAGGTTATGTGCAGAATCCGGCTGGGCTAGACCTCCTTCTTCGCTCGTGCAGCGCACGCGCACAGCGACACTCGAATACTTGTGGCGGCAGGATACCAGGACAGTATAGAAGACAGTCGCCTGTGAGACAACCCCTATACCCCCTGTCTCGCTGAGCGGCTTCCCCTACCGGCAGTAGGGGGAATCCCCTAGTAGTTGACGTGACACACCCAAAGTGCTATGATCAGCGCCGCACATGGGCGCGTAATGGAGCCCAACCCCAGCGCAATGCAGCCAACAAGGCCATACGACAGCCGCCCCTCAACGACTGAGGATGACAGCCGACACAACGCCGGTTGTTGCGGTTGGGCGTATTTTTGTTGTCCCATCGACAAAGCGGCAACATCCTGGGCTCGGGGGTGGCTCAGGCTACGAAGGTAACAGAGTTATGGTGGGCCAGATCAAGCGATTTCTCGTCGGCAAACCTATTGCGACAGAGCACCAGCACCACGAGCGTCTGAGCCGGATCACTGCGCTGGCGGTCTTCTCATCGGACGCGCTCTCATCGGTGGCCTACGCCACCGAGGCGATCCTCTCCATCCTGATTCTGGGCGGGTCGGTCGCACTCGGCTACTCGCTGCCGGTCGCTGGGGGCATCGCGGTGCTCCTCGTGGTAGTGGCCTTCTCGTATCGCCAGACGATCCGCGCCTACCCCAAGGGCGGCGGCGGCTACATCGTCGCCCGTGAGAACCTCGGCAATATCTACGGCCTGATCGCCGCCGGGGCCCTGCTGATCGACTATGTGCTCACGGTGGCCGTCAGCATCTCGGCCGGCGTGGCCGCCATCACCTCCCTGGCGAACACATGGGGCGCGTCCTGGCTCACCTCCTACGCGGTCGAGATCGGCCTCGTCTGTATCCTGCTGGTCACCCTGGCCAATCTGCGCGGCGTCAAAGAGAGCGGTGTGATCTTCGCCGTGCCCACCTATGTCTTTATCGTCAGCATCCTGATCTTGGTCGTCTATGGCATCATCCATAATATGCTCTTCGGCGCCCAGCCGGTGATCCACCAGATCGCCCCCGATATCCCGGCCACTGGTGAGGCGATCGGGATCTGGCTCGTGATGCGGGCCTTCGCCGCCGGCTGCACGGCGCTCACCGGGATCGAGGCGATCAGCGACGGTGTGCCCGCCTTCAGGGTGCCCGAGTCGAAGAACGCCGCGTCTACCCTCACCTGGATGGTGGGGATCCTGGTCAGCATGTTCCTGGGCATCACCTGGCTGGCCCACGCCCACGGCGCGGTGCCGAACGAGCTCACCCACGAGACGGTGATCTCCCAGATCGCCCGCACCACCTTCGGCAACGGAATCATCTACGGTGTCATCCAGGTGGCCACCGCGCTGATCCTGGTGCTGGCCGCCAACACGGCCTACGCCGACTTCCCGCGGCTGGCATCTTTCCTCTCGCGCGATCGCTTCCTGCCCCGCCAGTTCTCCTCGCGCGGCGATAGGCTGGTCTTCTCGAACGGCATCTTGGCCCTCGGCCTCTTCTCGGCCCTGCTGGTGGTGATCTTCCATGCCAATGAGATCGCGATGCTGCCGCTCTACGCGATCGGCGTGTTCATCTCGTTTACGCTCTCGCAGGCGGGTATGGTGCGCCACCACTTCCACCTCAAGGAAGAGGGCTGGCGTCAGGGGGCGGTGATCAATAGCATAGGGACGGTGCTCACCGCCGTGGTGCTGTTGGTGCTCACCGTCACGAAGTTCACCCACGGGGCCTGGGCGGTGATGGTGCTCATCCCGCTGCTGGTGCTGGGCTTCAACAGTATCAACAAGCACTATAGCAGCGTGGCCCGCCAGCTCTCGCTCGAGGGGGCCAACCGGCCGATCGCCCTGCGCCGCCACACCTCGATCGTGCTGGTCAGCGGCATCCACCGCGGCGTGCTCCCCGCCCTCCAGTACGGCCAGTCGATCGCCCCCGACAATGTGATGGCGGTGTATGTCAACCTCGACCCCGACCAGACGACGCGGCTCCAGCAGCGCTGGATCGACTGGGGCTGCAATGTGCCCCTGGTGGTGCTCGAGTCGCCCTACCGCTCGCTGATCACCCCGCTGTTCAACTACATCCAGGAGGTCGACGCGCGCTACTCTGACGATGTGCTCACCGTGGTGCTGCCCGAGTTCGTGCCCGCCCACTGGTGGGAGCACCTGCTGCACAACCAGACGGGTATGCTGATCAAGGCCGCCCTGATGTTCAACAAGGGCGTGGTTGTCACCAGCGTGCCGTATCACCTGGAGCGTTAGCCAGCCCCAAAGGAAAAGGGGCCAGGGAAGCAAGCTTCCCTGGCCCCTTTTCCTTTGGGCGCTTGACAAGATACTGCTGGCACATGTCACCCCGAGCGCAGCGAGGGGTCTTCCCAACGCGGGGGAGGGAAGATTCCTCGCTGCGCTCGGAATGACAGCACACGGTTGGTCGGCGTTTGCCAGCAGTATCTTGACAACTCCCACCGTATCTCATACACTGAGATACGATCAGATGTTCTGATACGATCACAGGTGACACATGGCGCGAGACCTGAACAAGGTGCAGTTCACCGGGCATCTCGGGGCGGACCCGACGCTGCGCCGCACGGCCCACGGCAGCGCGATCACGACGTTCCGCGTTGCCTCCAACCGATCCTGGCGCTCCGCAGCTGGCGTCGCTCACGAAGAGACCGAGTGGTTCCGTGTCGTCGCCTGGGATCAGCTGGCCGATCTCTGCCAGCGCTCGCTGGCAAAGGGTGCCCACATCTATATCGAGGGGCGCCTCCAGACCCGCCAGTGGGCCGAGGCCGACGGGCGGCAGTGCGCGACCACCGAGGTGATCGCCAGCGAGATCATCCTGCTCGCTGACGAAGATCGGGCCACCTGATCAGCCCATCCGCGCCATGGCCTCGGCGAGGGTCGGGATCACAGATGTGCCCGGCCCCTCCACCGCACACGCGGCCACCGCGCTTGCGAAGGTGGCCGCCGCTATCGGGTCGCCCGTCTCGTGTAGACGCAGCAGCAGGGCCGCCGCAAACACGTCGCCCGCGCCGGTCGGGTCGCGCTCCACAGCAGGGAAGGCCACGATCTGATGCGGAGCGCCGCTGATATACAGGGTCGAGCCGCGGGAACCCCGCGTCACCACCACCAGCCGACAGTCGCGCGCGTAGCTCGCAGCCAGATCCTCATCGCCGCCCACATCCTCAATGCTCAGCACCAGCACATCGACATGGCGCAGCTGTGCGGGATCAGGCCGCCAGGCCACCCGCTCTATCGGCGCGGGCAGCGGATCATCCCACGCACGCATCCAGCCCTGCGGCGTCACACCCACCAGCGAGTCGGGGAAGCGCTCAGCCAGATCAAGGCCAAACTCGCCGGTCAGCGGGCCGAGGTGTACCACCGGGGTGGCCCGCCACCCCTGGGGCAGGTCCTCGAAGCGCAGCCGAGATCCCAGGGCGTGCAGCAGTTGCACGCGGCCGTTAGGGGTATAGCGATTCTCAAATGTCGCCCTTGACGGGGCCGGAACGATGGCGACCTGCACGCCTGCTGGGAGATCAAGGGGCTGCGCAAGATCGCCCGACGTCAGCACGGCCGCGCTGGCCCCGAGGCGGGCGACCGTCGTCGCCGCATAGAGCACGGTCCCCCCAGGGGTGCTGCCGCCAGCGGGCAGCAGGTCGCGGGTCAGGTCGCCGATCACAAGGTAGCGTGGGATCATAGGGGTCTATAGAATCAGCAGGCAGGAGGCCGGACGAGTCCTGCCTCCTGCCTGCCGCATAAACAGTGCTACTTCGACGGATAGATCACAATCTTGCGGTTCTCGCCATCGCCAGAGCTCTCGGTGTAGATGCTCTTATCCTCGCGCAGCGCCAAGTGTACAATCCGGCGCTCGTAGGCGGCCATCGGCTCCAGCATGATCGGGCGACCGGTCTGGCGGACGCGCTCGGCCATCCGGCGGGCGAGGCCCTCCAGCGACTCCTGGCGACGCTGGCGATAGTTGCCCACATCGACAACCACCTGGGGCCACTTCTGCACGCGACGGCTCACCAAGAGGTTC
This sequence comes from Chloroflexales bacterium, assembly GCA_037140315.1. GTDB lineage: Bacteria > Chloroflexota > Chloroflexia > Chloroflexales > Chloroflexaceae > Oscillochloris. Next base: position 3,627 of record JBAXES010000162.1, on the reverse strand, counting down.
AGCAGGAACTGCAGCGAGCGCAGCGTATCGCCGCGCCGCCCGATCAGCAGGCCCATCGCCTCCTCGTCGGCACCCTCAATGTGCAGCGTGACCGTCTCCTCGACATCGCCCTTCTGGCCCGGCACGCGCGTGAGCACGGCCGTCACATAGGCGTGGATGTCCATCCGCTCCAGCAGATCTTCCAGAATCTTACGGGCGATCACGCCGACATCATCCGATGATTCGGCAGATGACGCGGCGGCCTGAGGCGCGAGGTCATCGTCTTCATCGTCCACGACCGTCACCCGGACCAGCGCCTCATCGCCGGACTCACCGGACTCCAGCACCGCGATAGCCACCTCGTCGCGATCCTTGCCGAGCTGCGCGAGTGCGAGCTCGACAGCCTCTGCAACGGTACGTGCGCGTATCTCGATGCTCTTCATAGAAAAATCCTTTAGGTGCGAAAACCCTGGACAGACGCAAGCTGTTGAGTCTCTTCAGCGGCTCTCGCCCACACGGTTGCAGAACGTCACACAGTCGAGGCTCACTTAGTGCCGACGTCGCGGGCGGCGCAGATTCACCGGCTGGCGGCCCTGAGCGCGGGCGTCATCGATCGCCTCGTCAGTCGCATCTGGCTCCTGCGAGCTAGGCTGCTCAGTCTCTGTCAGCGGGCGCATCACCGACCAGAAGTCGGCGCGCTGTGCTGTGGCGCTAAGCGAGGTGCCCGATTCGCTGGGCACCCCAGCCGCAGTCGCCGGCGTGAGGGTCGGCAGACCGCCGGGCCGGCTATCTGGCGGCAGGAACTTCAGGTAGTTTGCCAGCGAACCCCAGCCGGAGGTGAAGTACTGCTGCACCACGCCGACGAAGCTGCTCACCACCCAGTAGAGCACCGCCCCTGATGGGAAGGTGAAGGCGATATAGCCGAAGACCAGCGGCATAAACATCATGGCCTGGGTCATCGCCTTCTGCTGCGGGTCCTGGGTGCGCGGGGTGGCCATGGTGGTCTGCATCAGCTGAAGCAGAATGGAGAGCACCGGCAGCACCAGGTACAGCGGCGCGGCGAACCCCGCGCCGCCGGGGCCGAAGGCCGATGTGCCCAGGTTGAACAGGCCGAGGAAGTTGGCGCTGAACAGGTGGGCGATATTCGGGTTCTCAAGGGCGGTCGTTGCGGCGGCGCTCAGGTTCACCCGCTGTGCGGGCACCATCAGATGGTAGACCGCCTGGTACACGCCGAAGAAGATCGGCAGCTGGAGCAGTACGGGCAGACACCCGCCAACCGGGTTGATCTTATACTCACGGTAGAGCTTGAGGGTCTCTTCCTGGAGCTTCTGCTGATCCTTACCGTGCTTGCGCTGTAGCTCTTTGATCAGCGGCTGGATCTGCTGCATCTTCCGGCTCGAGCGCAGCGAGGTGAGCGTCAGCGGCAGGATCACCAGGCGCGCGCAGATCGTGAAGATGATGATCCCAAAGCCGACACTACCAGTCGTCGTGCTAAACCAGAGCAGGATCTGCTCGAGCAGGCCAACAAATGCGGACCAGATTCCACCCATATTTGTCGAAGCCTCAAGTGCTAGTGGCTGGGAATTGGCGGCTCCCCAGTGGATTCTACCGACGTACCTGGGGCTGGGGCAGATCGCCAGATCTGAGCCCGCCGCAGCAACCCCTCGACGGTTTCCTGGATCGCCGCAAACGGAGCATTGACTACATCCGCGCTACGAACGACAAATACGAGATCGTAGCCGGGGGCGATGTGGGGGAGGGCAAGCCGCACTGACTCGCGGATGCGCCGCTTCGCCCGATTCCGCCTTACCGCTATCCCGATCTGCTTGCCGACCACAAACCCGCAGCGGATACGCGTGCGACGACCGGCGACAACCGTAAGCAGCAAGAGCGAAGTGGAGAACGTGCGGCCCTCGCGCCGGGCGCGCCGGAACTGGTCGGGCCGACGCAGCCGGTGGGCGCGCTTCATAGAGTACCGGGCAGGGTACAGGACAGTGACTGCGCTCACCTGCGCTCACCCCCTGTACCCCAAATACCTAGCGATGGCCACCGCGGACACCACGTCGCTCATCGCTCACCGTGAGCTTCCAGCGCCCCTTCATGCGGCGGCGGCGCAGCACCTCGCGCCCGTCCTTCGTCTCCATCCGTGACAGGAAGCCGTGCTTGCGGCGGCGGGGGATCCGCTTCGGCTGCCAAGTTCGCTTCGGCATCTCTATGCTCCTCTGCGCGTGATCAACGCGCTCCAATTGCGCCTTGTGGGCAAACTCGCACCATTATACCCGTCGCGCTCCAACAGTGTCAAATGACGGTGCAGCGCGCAGGCAACAAAAAACACATGGGGGCGGCTGTGCCGCCCCCACAGACGCCAGGGAGCGAGCGCCCCCTGGAGTAAACCTCGGCTACTCGTCGCGCCCGACCTGCTGCAGCGTGCGCCGAATGGCATCGCGCTGACGACGGTCGCCGCCGTCGGCCTCCTCCTCGCCCTCCTCAATGTCGACACGATCCTTCTTGCGGTCGCGCCGGCTGTTCGAGGGGCTCCCGTACTTGCTCAGCAGATCCTCGAGGGTCGCATCGCCGACAAACTCCTCGGCAACTTCCTCAGTGCTGTAGGTCTCGGGGACGGCGGGCTGAGACGAGGTGCGGCGGCGATCCCGACCGCGGTCATTGCGGTCGCCCCCGCTCCGTCCCTCGCGGGCAGCGGCTGCCGCTGCGGCGAAGCGCGGCGCGGCACCGGGGCCAGTGCGCGGTATCACCTGGCTCGGAGTCTCGTCCTCATAGTTGGCCGTGGGCTCCGAGTCATCAAGGCGCATCGTCAGGCTGATCCGCTTGCTCTGCTGATCGACCTCGAGCACCCTAACCGTCACCTTATCGCCAACCTTGACGACATCCTCGACCTTGCCAACCCGGCTCGATGAGAGCGCCGAGATATGCACCAGGCCATCGCGGCCGACGCCAATGTCCACGAAGGCACCGAAGGGAGCGAGACCGCTCACTGTGCCATCCATTATCTGGCCGGGCTCGAGGCCCTGCATGCGCTGGGTGCGCATCGCGCGGCGCAGGCTCAGGCTGATCCGGGTGCCCTCAGGGTCGATCTCTAGAATCTTGAAGTTAAACTGCTCGCCAACCTTGACGGCATCCTCGGGCTTCTCGACCCGGCCCTCGGCCAGCTCGGAGACGTGGATGAGCCCATCCTTGCCCACGCCGATATCAGCGAAGGCGCCGAAGGGCGCAAAGCCGGTGATCGTCCCCTCAACCACATCGCCCACTTTCAGGGATGTGATCCGATCCTTGTCAACCTCGGCGCGCTTGGGCCGACCGCGGCTGCGGCTGCCCTCGCTGCGCTCCTGAGAGCGCATGGTCAGGCTGATCCGCCGCGCGTCAGGGTCGATGCTCTTTACGCGCACCGTGACCGTGTCGCCGATCTGCACCAGATCCGACGGCGTATCGATCCGGGTGTCGCTCATCTCCGAGATGTGGACGAGGCCATCGCGGCCAACGCCGACATCGACAAAGATCCCGTAAAGCGCGATCGACGTGACCCGACCGTCGAGCTCCATGCCCGCCTGAAGATCCTTCAGGCGTCGCGGACGACCACCCTCATCAGCGACCGGCGTGAAGCTGGCACCCTCGGCACCCTCCTCCTGAGCC
>JBAXES010000161.1:0-8010 GCA_037140315.1 Chloroflexales bacterium | reverse complement strand
GTGTGGGGCTGGCGAGGCGCGCGCCGCTGGGCAGGCCAGGGATAGCCGCGAGGCGCTGCGCCACCCGCGCGATCAGATCGTCCATGTGCGTCTCCTCGCTGCTGCGTCCGGCCGCAGCCCCTCCGGGCCGACGCGAGGCGTATTGTATCATGAAGCCGTCTGGATCGCGAAAAGAGCCTGAGCATCTCGGTGGGGGTGTGGCGGCGGTGAGGCCGCCCAAACCCAACAGGAAGCTGGGTCTGGGGCACAGTCCCATGGACGTTGCACTCGCTCTGTCCGCGCTCGCCCCTTTCGTGAACCAAGCCCCTACTTGTGGTATACTGGATTATTCCCATTGGACGGGTTAAATACGCAGCGCACGCACCGTAGCGGCCACTCATGCAGCCCTGCTGGCTGTATTCGATTCCCAGGAGATCGCCTTGAGTGATGGGATCGCCATTGAGATGCGCAACGTCGTGAAGGCATTCGGCGACGTTCATGCGGTGGATCATGTCTCGCTTCAGATCCGCGACGGTGAGTTTTTCTCGCTCCTCGGCCCGAGCGGCTGTGGGAAGACCACAAGCCTGCGTATGATCGCCGGCTTTGAGTACCCCAGCAGCGGCGAGATCCGCATCCACGGCCGCGAGATGAGCAGCACCCCGCCGCACCAGCGCCCGGTCAACACGGTCTTTCAGTCCTACGCACTCTTCCCGCATATGTCGGTCGCGCAGAATGTGGCCTTCGGCCTGGAGATGAAGCGCATCCCCAAGGCCGAGGTCGGCCCGCGCGTCCAGGAGGCCCTGGAGATGGTGCGCCTGCTGGGCTACGGCGCCCGCCGGCCACGCCAGCTCTCCGGCGGCCAGCAGCAGCGCGTGGCCCTGGCCCGCGCCCTGGTGAACCACCCCGAGGTGCTGCTGCTCGACGAGCCCCTCGGCGCGCTCGACCAGAAGCTGCGCAAGGAGATGCAGCTGGAGCTCAAGGGCCTGCAGGAGCGGGTCGGCATCACCTTTATCTTTGTCACCCACGACCAGGAAGAGGCCCTGACGATGTCCGACCGCATCGCCGTGATGAGCCAGGGCCGGGTGCTCCAGGTCGGCACGCCCACCGAGATCTACGAGCGGCCGGCCTGCCGCTTCGTGGCCGACTTTATTGGCGAGACGAACTTTGTCGAGGGCGAGGTGGTGGAGAGCGCCAACGGCTACGCGACGATCCAGACGGTCGACGGCATCCGACTGCGCGGCTGTAGCTCGCGGTCGCTGAGCAGCGGCACCGCCGCCACCCTGTCGATCCGCCCCGAGAAGGTGCGCCTGCTGCCGCAGGGCGAGGGCAGCCCGGCCACGGAGAACGCCCTGCCCGTGCGCGTCGAGCGGGTGAACTATATCGGCAGCGACACCCGGATCACGGTGCGACTGAATGACCAGCGCACGCTCAACGCCTGGGAGCAGAACGACCGCAGCACCCTCGACCGCAACGCCTACTGGCAGCCCGGCGAGGAGTCTCTGCTGGTCTGCCCCGCAGATAATGCGCTGGTGTTGACCGAGTAGGGGCGCAGCAGCGGCGCGCTTTGCGCGCCGCTGCTGCGCCCCTACTGCGTTGGTCGGTGCGGTGATTATGGAGGCCAGATGGCTCTCGACACGCTCCAGAAGCGACAGATCCGCGGCGCGCGCCTGCGCCTGGCTGGGCTCATCGGCCCCGGCGCGCTCTGGCTGACGCTCTTTTTCGCCATGCCCCTGGTGATCATCCTGCTCTATAGCTTTATGACCAATGGCCCGCGCGGCAATGTGGTCTGGCAGGCGACCCTCGATCAGTACCTCACCCTCCTCACCAAAGACACCTACGTCAACGCCTATAAGCGCTCGATCTGGGTCAGCATCCTGACCACGCTGGCTAGCCTGCTGATCGGCTACCCCCTGGCCCTGTTTATTGTGCGCAGCCCGCAGCGCTGGCGCACCGCCCTGCTCTTCCTGGTGCTCATCCCGTTCTGGACGAACTTCCTGGTGCGGATCTACGCCTGGCAGATCATCCTTTCTAACAACGGGCTGATCAACAGCACACTCCAGGCCCTCGGCCTGCCCCAGCAGAACCTGCTGAACACCGAGAACGCCACGCTGCTCGGCCTGGTCTACGGCGAGCTGCCCTTTATGGTGCTGCCGCTCTACGCCTCGATCGACCGCTTCGACTTCACGCTCATGGAGGCCGCCGCCGACCTCGGCGCGAGCCGCTGGCGGGCCTTCCTGCGGATCATGCTCCCGATCACCATGCCCGGCGTGGCCGCAGGATCGGTGCTGGTCTTCATCCCCACCGTCGGCCAGTTCGTGGTCTCTGAGCTGCTCGGCGGCGCGAAGGTGGACTATATCGGCGATCTGCTGCAGCGCCTGTTCCTGCGCGAGAACCCGCCGAAGTGGCCGCTCGGGTCGGCGATGGCGGTGGTGATGATGGTTGTGCTGATGGCGCTGATTATGCTCTACTTCCGCTCGACCACGGAGGAGGATCGATGATCGAGGCCACCCCGCAGACCAAGGCCAACGCCCGCATGCGCACTGCCAGCACGCGCGAGCGCTCGTCGCTGGGCGGGATCGCCCTGCTGGCCAACGCGGTGCTGATGTACCTCTTCCTGTATGTGCCGATCGGTATCCTGGTGGTGTTCTCGTTTACCAGCGACCAGTTCGGCGTGCGCTGGACGGGCTTCACCCTGGAGTGGTACGCCCGGCTCTTCGCCAACGAGCGCCTGATGGGCGCGGCGCTGAACACGCTGTATGTGGCCCTGGTCTCCACCGTCGCCTCGACGATCATCGGCACCCTGACCGCCCTGGCCATGGAGCGCTATCGCTTCCGCGGTCGCGGCGGCATGGACGCCCTGCTCTACCTGCCGATCGTCATCCCCGAGATCGTTATGGCCGTGGCCCTGCTGGCCTTTTCGGCCTTCGCCTTCGATATTATCCACGCCGTCACCGGGGTCTCGCTGCGCCGCAACCTCACAACGGTGATCATCGCCCATATCGCCTTCAGCATCTCGTTTGTGGTGGTGGTGGTGCGCACCAGCCTGAAGAACTTCGACCGGCGCCTGGAGGAGGCCGCCCAGGATCTCGGCGCCGATAGCTGGCATACCTTCTGGCAGATCACCTTCCCGCTCATCCTGCCCGGCATCATCGGCGGCGCCCTGCTGGCCTTCACCCTCTCCCTCGATGACTTTATCATCAGCCTGTTCCTCTCCGGGCCGGGCACCTCGCTCCTGCCCGTCGAGGTCTATAACAAGGTGCGCCGCGCCGTCACCCCCGAGATCAACGCCATCTCCACGCTCATGCTCATCATCTCGATGCTGCTCGTCGGCCTCTCCCAGATCGTACAGCGCAGAAGGTAGTGTGTTGCCCATCGCTCTGCCCGCCACCCCGCGCCCAGCGACGGCCATCCGTGCTAGAGAAGGAGTCTCTGAACCAATGAAACGCTGGATACTGCTTGCCGTCCTGCTCCTGCCCGCCCTCAGTGCCTGCGGTGGGTCGACTGCGGGCGCGCCCACCAGCGCACCCGCAGCGCCCGCAGCCACCAGTGCGCCCGTAGCTACCGCAGACTCCTCGGGCGGCGCGGCCGCCGCCGGCGATACGGTCGATAGGAGCAAGCTGGCCAAGGAGCTGTTCTTCTACAACTGGTCGGACTACATCGACCCGCAGATCCTCACCGACTTCACGAAGGAGTATGGGGTCAAGGTGACGATGGACACCTACACCGCCAACGAGGATATGATCGCCAAGGTGCGCGCCGGCAGCTCCGGCTACGACATGGTGATCCCCTCGGACTACGCGGTGACGACTATGGCCATCGAGGGGCTGATCATCCCGCTCGATAAGCGTCTGCTCAGCAACGTCACGCATATTGACCCCAACCTGCTCGACCAGTACTTCGATAAGGGCAACGTCTACTCGGTGCCCTACATGTACGGGATCAGCGGGATCGCCTATAACAAGCAGGACTTCCCCAACGGCGTGGACAGCTGGGCGGCGCTGTTCGACCCGGCCCAGATCGCGAAGTACAAGGGCAAGTTCAGCATGCTCGACGACCAGCGCGAGACCCCCGGCGCGGCCCTGAAGTATCTGGGCAAGTCGCTGAACGACACCGACCCGGCCGACCTGAAGGCCGCCCAGGAGCTGCTGATCGCCCAGAAGCCCTTCCTGGCCTCCTACAACAGCTCGGATGTGAACCGCAAGCTGGCCAGCCACGAGTATGTGATCGCCCACGCCTGGGGTGGCATGGCCATGCAGGCCCACAACGGCCTCGGCAGCGACTTCTCCGGCAACCCCGACATTATGTTCGCGATGCCCAAAGAGGGCGGGATGATCTGGATGGATAACATGGCCATCCTCAAGGACTCGCCGAACGCCTACACCGCCCACGTCTTTATGAACTACCTGATGCGGCCGGACGTCGCCGCGCGTAACGCCGAGTATATCGGCTACCTGCTGCCGAACAAGGACGGGGTCGCCCTGCTGCCGCAGAAGATAAAGGATCTCTACGCCGCCGGCTTCGCCCCCACCGCCGAGATGATGAAGCGACTGGAGTGGGCCGTGCGCAATGAGAAGACGAACGCGTTCAATGATCTCTGGACGGTCGTGAAGGGCGAATAATCGGCTTTGGAGTACGGTCAGGGTGTGGGAGCGCGAAGCTTTCCCACGAGAAAGACTGGTTCTGCTGCGGTGCGGCGTAGCCGCGCCGCAGCAGAACCGGCGCGGCATGCGCCTGCCGGGCACACACATGGCGATTTTTGCGCTCAATATGTGTCTTGACAGGCGCGCATAAGCATAACATCATGTCTAGTACGGCTATTTCCTTATCGTGGTGTATCGCACCTGCGGGACTGAGGCTTATGGAATATGCAGATCTCCCGCTCGTGCCATCTGCCGAGTCTGACACGCGACTCCAGGCGGTAGCAAACACAAGCACCGATGGAATGCTGATCGTCGATGCGGATGGCCGTGTTCGCTTCGTCAACCCTGCGGCCGAGGGGCTGCTGCGCCGTAGGGCGACCGATCTGATCGGTCAGATCTTCGGGCTGCCGATCGTCATCAGCGAGACGGTTGAGATCAACCTGATCCAGGCCAACGGCAACCTGCTCGCCACCGAGATGCGGACGACGGCGATTGTCTGGGAGGGCAAGCCCGCGCAGATGATCATGCTGCGCGACCTGACCGAGCAGCGCCGCGCACAGGAGGCCCTGCGCGACGCTGAGGGCTTTAGCCGGGCCATCCTTAACTCGCTCACCCACCATATCGCGGTGCTCGACGAGTCGGGCACGATTGTGCTGGCGAACGATGCCTGGCGTCAGTTCGCCATTGAGAACGGCGACCCGCAGCTCACGGCCACCGGGGTGGGGGCGAACTACTTCGCGGTGTGCTCTACAGCGAGCGGCGCGAACGCGCGGGAGGCGCCTGAGGTACTGGAGGGGATGCGCCAGGTGTTGCATGGTGATCTGCCTGTCTTCGAGCTGGAGTACCCCTGCAATAGCCCCAGCGAGGAGCGCTGGTTCCAGCTGCGGGCGGTGCCGCTCCATGGTCAGGGGCGCGGCCTGGTGATCTCGCACACGGACATTACTGAACAGCGGCGCAACGCGCAGGCCGCCGCCGATGCCGCCGCCCTGCGCGAGCAGCTGCTGGCCCGCGAGCGCGAGCTCGTGGCGCTGGGCGCGCTCTCGTCTGTCGATCGCCGCCTCGCCGGTGCCGCCCAGGTGCTGCGGCCCGAGGTGCTGTTCCGCACGGCGCGCCCGACGCTCTTTCAGGAGTACGTGGGCCGCTACGCCGATCTGCTAGATGCGATCATCTATGAGCGCGGGTTTGAGGTTAAGGACACCGATGCCCCCGCCCGCGCCCTGGCCGCCAGCCTCGGCGGGCACGGCGCCTCGGCCCGCGATGTGGTCGAGATCTACCTCGCGGCACTGCGCGGCTGTAGCGTCGGCGCCGCGCCTAGTCGGCAGCAGGCCTATCTTGAGGAGGGTCGGGTGCTCTTGCTTCAGCTGATGGGCTACCTCGTGTCCTACTACCGCGATGGTCAGATCGCGTGATCTGCTGTGGGCTGTGAAAATTGCGTTATGATAGCCTCTGATGATAGACACTACAGATAGGTTGCCTTGAGCATCATCGTTCTCCAGCTATTTATCGCCGGGCGCACCCCGCGCACCGAGCACGCTATCGCCACACTGCGACAGCTTATTGAGGAGCGCCTCATTGGCCACCCCTGTGAGCTTGTCATCGTTGATGTGCTCACCGACCCTCAGCAGGCTGAGGAGCGCCATATCCTGGCGACCCCCACGCTGATCAAGATGTCGCCCCTGCCGCAGCGACGGATTATTGGCGATCTCGCTGATGCGGATGGCCTGCTCGCTGCGCTGAGCCTGCCCCCGCTGTCTCCGGCTTAGGGCCCGCATCTAGTCAACCGCCTGCGACTAAGGAGCTACCACGTTGTCCTCGTCGACCGCGCCCATAGAGAAGCTGCCCACTGGCATCCCTGGCTTCGACCATATTGCGAACGGCGGCCTGCCGCGTGGTCGCACCACTCTGGTGTCGGGGACTGCCGGCAGCGCAAAGACCGTCTTCGCCGCCCAGTTTCTGTCTGCCGGGATCCAGCAGTTCGATGAGGCGGGGGTGTTCATCACCTTTGAGGAGTCGCCTGACGCCCTGCGCCGCAACATGGTCGGCTTCGGCTGGGATATCGCCACCTGGGAGGCTCAGGGGAAGTGGGCCTTCGTCGACGTGTCGCCGCAGCCCGACGCCGAGGAGCTAGTGCGCGGCGAGTATGATCTTGGGGCGCTCCTGGCGCGCATCACCTACGCGGTGCGGCGGGTCAACGCAACCCGCGTGGTCCTCGACTCGCTGGGGGCGATCTTCACCCGCATCGATAATAGCCAGCTGATCCGCGGCGAGCTGCTGCGGATCGTCTCGGCGATGCGGGGCATGGCGGTGACGGCGATCCTGACTGCTGAGCGCACCCAGGAGTATGGCGAGATCGGGCGCTACGGCGTCGAGGAGTTTGTCACCGACGATGTGGTGATCCTGCGCAACCTGATCGAGGAGGAGAAGCGCCGCCGTACGATCGAGATCCTTAAGTTTCGCGGCACCTCGCACCAGAAGGGCAGCTTCCCGTTCACCGTTATCCCCGGCGAGGGTGTGGTGGTCATCCCGCTCTCGGCGATCGAGCTGAAGCAGCGCTCATCGAACCTGCGCACCCGCTCTGGCAATGATGATATCGACCGCATGTGCGGCGGCGGCTTCTTCCGCGACTCGATCATCCTGGTGTCTGGGGCCACCGGCACGGGGAAGACGCTCATGGCCACGACGTTTCTGGCCTCGGGCGCCGCCCAGGGCGAGCGCGTCCTGCTCTTCGCCTTTGAGGAGAGCCGCGACCAGCTCTTCCGCAACGCCACCGGCTGGGGCTTCGACTTCGAGTCCTACGAGCAGAATGGCCAGATGCGCGTGATCTGCAACTACCCCGAGGCGTCTAGCCTTGAGGATCAGCTCATCACGATCAAGAAGGAGATCGAGTCCTTTCGGCCGCAGCGCGTGGCGATCGACAGCCTCTCGGCCCTGGAGCGGGTCTCGACGATGAAGGGCTTCCGCGAGTTTGTGATCGGGCTGACCTCGTTCATCAAGCACCAGGAGGTCGTTGGGCTCTTCACATCCACCACGCCGACGCTGTTGGGTGGTACTTCGATCACTGAGGCGCATATCTCGACGATCACCGACTCGATCATCCTGATGCGCTATGTCGAGCTGTTCGGCGAGATGCGCCGCGGCCTGACGGTGCTGAAGATGCGTGGATCCGCTCACGATAAGGAGATTCGCGAGTTTATCATCGATGGGAATGGGATGCATGTCGGCAAGCCCTTCCGTACGATATCTGGTATCCTCTCCGGTCAGTTCACACACACGGCGCCAAGTGAGATCGAGCGCCTGGGCAATCTATTTAAAGACGATAGCAGCTCTATATAGCACTAAGACCATAGCTGACAAGTTAAGGTTTCCACCAATCTGTCAAGGGCCAAAACAG
>JBAXES010000160.1:0-8047 GCA_037140315.1 Chloroflexales bacterium | reverse complement strand
ACGGCATTTCCAGTGCCGCGCACTAGACCAGGCTATGCGACCTGCCCATAACCTGGGGGATTTTAGCATAGAGGCGGGTTGTGCGCAACCCGCCTCTATGCGGCCCGGAGGCCGCAGGCCCAGAACCGCTCGTGGCAGCGCCGACATGTGCCAGCGAAGCTGGCACATGTCGGCGCTACCGTCTACTCCACCGTGTACTCGCCCTCGACGACACCGTCGTCATTCTTGGCGCCGCCGGCGTGCGGCTGGCCCTGGGCGTCGGCGGCGCTGTAGGCGCTCTGCGAGATCGCGTACATCGCCTGCTGCAGCTCGCCGGTCAGGCCCTCGATGCGCTCGCGGTTCTCCTTGGCCACCGCCTCGCGCAGGTCCTTGATCAGGCCCTCGACGCGGGCCTTCTCAATGCTGTCAACCTTATCGCCGAGGTCGCCGAGAGTCTTCTCGCTCTGGTAGGCCAGGCTATCGGCCTGGTTCTTCAGCTCGACCATCTCGCGGCGGGCCTTATCCTCCTCGGCGTGGGCCTGGGCGTCGCGCACCATACGCTCAACCTCGTCCTTGTTCAGGTTGGTGCTGGCGGTGATGGTGATGCGCTGCTCCTTGCCGGTGGCCTTATCCTTGGCCGAGACGTTCAGGATACCGTTGGCGTCGATGTCGAAGGTCACCTCGACCTGCGGCACGCCGCGCGGCGCGGCCGGGATGCCCTCCAGGCGGAAGCGCCCGAGGGTCATGTTATCGCCGGCCATCTCGCGCTCGCCCTGGAGGATGTGGATGTCCACCGCCGTCTGGCCCTCGGCCGCCGTGCTGAAGATCTCGCTCTTCTTGGTAGGGATAGTCGTGTTGCGGTCGATCAGCTTAGTCATCACGCCGCCCAGGGTCTCGACGCCCAGGGAGAGCGGCGCCACGTCCAGCAGCACCACGCCCTTGACATCGCCGCCGAGCACACCGGCCTGGATGGCCGCGCCCACGGCCACAACCTCATCGGGGTTGACGCTCTTGTTCGGCTCCTTGCCGATGATCTTGCGCACCAGCTCCTGCACGACCGGCATGCGGGTGGAGCCGCCCACCAGCACCACCTCCTGGATGTCGCTGGCCTTCAGGCCAGCGTCCTTGATCGCCTGGATGACCGGGCCGCGCAGGCGCTCGGTGAGCGCGCTGGTGAGCTGCTCGAACTTAGCCCGGCTGATCTTCATGGCCAGGTGCTTGGGGCCGCTGGCGTCGGCGGTGATGAAGGGCAGGTTGATCTCGGTCTCGCTGACGCTCGACAGCTCCATCTTCGCCTTCTCGGCGGCCTCCTTAAGGCGCTGGAGGGCCTGGCGGTCCTTGCCGAGGTCGATGCCCTGGTCCTTGCGGAACTCATCGACGATCCAGTCCACGATCGTCGCATCGTAGTCGTCGCCGCCCAGGTGGGTATCGCCGTTGGTGGCGTGAACCTCGACCACGCCATCGCCGACCTCCAGCACCGACACGTCGAAGGTGCCGCCGCCGAGGTCGAAGACCAGGATAGTCTCGTCCTTCTTCTTGTCGAGGCCGTAGGCCAGGGCGGCCGCCGTGGGCTCATTGATGATGCGCAGCACCTCCAGGCCGGCGATCTTGCCGGCGTCCTTGGTGGCCTGGCGCTGGGCGTCGTTGAAGTAGGCCGGGACGGTGATCACCGCCTGGGTGACCGGCTCGCCCAGATAGGCCTCGGCGTCGGCCTTAAGCTTCTGCAGCACCATCGCCGAGATCTCCTGGGGCGCGTAGTCCTTGGCGGTCTGCGGGACATTGATCCGCACGTCGCTGCGGGCGCCCTTGGCGACCTTAAACGGCACCATCTCGCGCTCGGTGGGGATCTCATCGTAGTCGCGCCCGATAAAGCGCTTCACCGAGTAGAGCGTATTCTCGGGGTTGATCGTCGCCTGGCGCTTGGCGGTCTGGCCAACGAGCCGCTCGCCATTCTTGGCGAAGGCGATGACCGACGGGGTCGTCCGGTTGCCCTCGGCGTTCGGGATCACAACGGCGTCGCCGCCCTCCATCACCGCCACGCACGAGTTCGTCGTCCCCAGGTCGATGCCAACAATTTTACCCATTATGTCCTCCTAGACTGCAATGTTGAATGGTGAGTGTTAAATGTTGAATTGCTTACGTTACACACCGATGCTGAATGGCAGACACCCATTCAGCATTCAGCATTCAACATTCCTATGCTCAGTGTACCGGCTTTTCGCATGGTTGACACTAACGCGGTGTTAGAGATGTGTTTGAATCGGCGCGCTGGTACTGCGTCACCAGAGCCTTGGCCTGCTCGTACTGCCTGGGGTCGGCGAAGCCCTGGCGCGGGATGACGAAGGCCTGCGAGTCATCGACGAAGACAAAGATATGCGCGGCCGCGATGGTGATCTGGTCGATCGCGGTCCACGCCGCGCGGATCTCGCGGCCTCTGGCAGACTGGACGATCATCGTCGGCAGGATGTTGGCCGTGTGCTTGCCCACCAGATCACTGCCCTGGCCATCCCCAAACTGCGCGGCGAGCCGCTTGCGCAGGTTCGTCTCAAAGCGGCGCGGGAAGAGCACGACCATAGCGACGCCGAGCACGCACGGCACGACCCAGTCGAGCGGCGTGAGCTGCTTGTCGGCATCGAGCAGGTAGACCGTGCCGATCGAGGCGAGGAAGATGGCGAACGGGACGAGCAGCTGGAGGCCGCGCGCCTGGAGCTGCGCGCTGGGGTCGCCGCGCAGGCGGTTGAGGCTGAGCTCGACCAGATCTTCGGTTTTGACATTGTAGTTGAACACTGGCATTGGGAATCTCCGTTAGCACGGGGGCGCAGGGGGCCGCAGGCCCCCGATAAATACGTATAGGCATGCTTCAAACGCACTTGACAGTTCGGCGGTCAGCTCGCCAGCCCGCCATAGGCCATTGTGGCGGGCTGGTGGGCTGGCGGGTTGTAAAGCCCAAAGCGTCGATCCTGAGTCATGCCTTAGACCATAGCTGACAAGTTAAGGTTTCCACCAATCTGTCAAGGGCCAAAACAGGCTTTTTCACTCGCATTCCGAACCAATTCCCGGTCGCCTATACGCCCAAGTGTTCGAGGTGGCATGCAAACCGGTTGCTCAGGATATATCAACTTTGCTCGCTACCGTGTAAAACCTGGCTGATCAGAACGCCTGAGCGGTCACTTGACGAAATAGCGAAAACCTTAACTTGTGAGCTATGGCCTTAGACAAGGTTTCAGCGTACGTTACCGTTCAGGCAATTGCACTGCATCAGGACGCGGTATTTCTGTTCCCTGTTCCCTGTTCCCTGTTCCCTTGTCTTAGTGCCTATGCCTACGCCGACCCGATGATGCCGGCCTTCGCGAGCAGCGCCCGGCACTGCGGGCCGGCCAGGAAGTCGTAGAGCGACTGGGCCGCCCGCGGGAAGTTGCGCTCGCGGGCGCGCACCAGGAACCACTCCTGCTGGATGGGGTGGCCGGCGAGATCCACCGGGCCGAGGCCCTCGCCCCGGCCTGGCAGACAGCTCTTCGGCACAAAGGCCAGGCCGAGCCCGGCCCGCGCGCCCTGCACGATCGCCGTGAGGCTGTCGGCCTCCAGGGACACCCGCAGGTCGGCGGCGGCCACGCCCCGCCGGCGCAGGCCGTCCTCGATCGCCCGGCGCAGGGGCGCGCCCGCGCGCGGCAGCACCAGGCCGTGCTCGCGCAGCACGCCGGGCGGCACCTGCTCCTGCTTGAGCAGCGGGTGGCCGGCGGGGGCCACCAGGGCGAGCGGCTCGGCCCCCATCGGCAGCGACTCCAGCCCGCGGCGGCGCTGCTGCTCCTCAAGCAGCAGCAGCGCCAGACGCCGGTCGATCAGGCCATCGATCAGCGCATCGGCCTGGGACACCTCGAGCTCCACGCTCACGGCGGGGAACTGGTCGCAGAAGGCGGCCAGCAGGCGCGGCAGCAGCCGCTCGCCGCTGCTCGGCGTACACCCGATCACCACCCGGCCGGTCACCTGGCCGCGCAGGGCGATGATATTCTGGGCGGCGCGCTCGGCCAGCGACACGAGCTCGCGGGCGCTGGGCAGCAGCTCCTCGCCGGCGTGGGTCGGCACCATGCGCTGGCCGACGCGGCGGAACAGCCGCACGTCGCCGAGCTGCTCCTCCAGGCCGCGGATCTGCTGGCTCACCGCCGGCTGGGACATATGCAGCTGCTGGGCGGCGGCCGAGTAGCTGCCCGCCTCGACGACGGCCAGGAAGGTGCGCAGGTGGAAGGTGCTGAGCATAGCGGCGTTACCGCCGCCGGGGCAGGGCGGCCACCAGCGAGCCGCTAGCCTTCACTGAGCCGTCGGGGCCCCTGGCCCACAGCTCGGCCTCGACGATGCCCTGCCCGTCCCGCTCGTACCTGGCGGTGATCGCCCCGCCGCAGCGCAGCGCCTCGCCGGGGCGGGTCTTGTCGCGGAAGCGCACATCGAGCGAGCGCAGATCGACCGGGCCGGCCAGGGCGGCGGCGACCCGGCCGATCTGGCCCATCACGAGCATGCCGTGGGCGATCACGCCGTCGAGGCCGGCCGCGCGGGCGTGGGCGTCGTCCGTATGCAGCGGGTTGTGGTCGCCCGACGCCTCGGCGTAGCGCGCGAGGTCGGCGGCGGACAGCGGCGGCAGCTCCAGCTCGGGCAGGGCCTGGCCTATTTGCACATCTTCGTAGTAGGGCGTAGCTTCCATATCAGGTTTCAGGTTTCAGGTTTCAGGTTTCAGGTTTCAGGTTTCAGGTTTCAGGTTTTTTCAGGTTTTTTCAGGTTTTTTCAGCTTTCCCCCCGCACCACCACCACCAGCCGGTCGATGATCGCCAGCTCGCCGCGCTGGTTGCGCAGGGTCGTCTCCAGGGTGAGCCGCTCGAAGGGGCCGCGCTGGCCGCGCTTCTGCTCCAGACCGACGATCGTCGTCGTGGAGGTCAGAGTGTCGCCGGCGAACACCGGGGCGTGGTAGGCGTAGGACTGCTCGCCGTGCAGCAGGCGCGGCAGCGGCGCGCCGATGGCGGCCAGCTCGCCCAGCAGGGCGGTGTTGGCCCACAGGCCGTAGCAGGTGGCCAGGGTCGGCGGGGCGGGCAGGTCGGGCAGGCCGGCGGCCTGGGCCGCCGCGACATCGTGGTAGCGCGGGTCGATCTCGCCGATCGCTGCGGCCAGCTGGCGGATGCGCGCGCGCGCGACCGGGTAGACGTAGGGGCCGAAGGTGCGGCCAAGGGCGTCAGCGGAGATCATGGGTGCTCAATCTCGTCGATCGCCTCGCGCGGGGCGACGCCGTGGGCGATCACCCGCGTGAGGCCGGGGAGGTAGGTGTCCATCAGGCGCACGGCGGGGTAGATCGTATTGCGGATCAGCGCCTCGCTGAGCGCCTCGCCCTCGAAGTCGATGCTGGACTTACAGCGCACCTCGCCGCTGCTGTAGCTGAGCTCGAAGTTGCCGATGTAGGCGCCGTCGTTGGCGCGGGCGACGAACTCGGCCACGGCGGGCAGGCGCGCCGCCGGGGCGGCCAGCGGGGCGATCGCGTAGCAGAGCAGCTGCTGGGCCTCGGCGCGCAGCTCAGCCACGCAGGCGAAGCTGCCGCTCGCGCCGCCGTAGGTCATCGCGAAGGCGCGCCGCCCGGCGATACGCTGCGGCCGCCAGCCATCGACGGAGAGAAAGGTCGCCAGGGCCGCCAGGGCGTTCGGCCCGCCAGAGGCGGCGGCGTGGGACTCGCTCATCGCTCGCTCCTTTGCGCAGCGCTGATCGGGGTACAGCTGTATAGTACCGCAGCGACCTATAACGTGTCAAAGGTGTGGTATCCTCATCAGTACCCAGCGTTCATATTTCAGCTTTCGTATTTCCTATGATCCCCCAAACCCTCACCATCCGCAACTTCATGTGCTACCGCGCCGATGCCGACGGCGAGCCGCTCGGGCTGAACCTCGACGGCCTCCACGTCGTCTGCCTCTCCGGCGAGAACGGGGCCGGCAAGTCGGCCATGCTCGACGCGATCACCTGGGCGCTCTGGGGCGAGGCCCGCACCCCCGACGACGACCTGATCGCCCAGGGCGAGAGCGAGATGCTGGTGGAGATGGCCTTCGATCTCGGCGGCCAGGCGTACCGGGTGGCGCGCCGCCGCCAGCGCGGCGGCACCGGCAAGCGCGGCGGCATCACCGGTGGGAAGACCTTCCTCGACCTGCACGTGCGCGACGCGACCGGCTGGAGGCCGATCTCGGAGGCCGGCGTGCGCGAGACCCAGGGCCGCATCGACGACCTGCTGCGCATGTCGTACCAGACTTTCATCAACGCCTCGTTCCTGCTCCAGGGCCGCGCCGACGAGTTCACCTCGCGCACGCCCGCCGAGCGCAAGCAGGTTCTGGCCGACATCCTCGACCTGGGCGAGTACGAGGCCCTCGCCGAGCGGGCCAAGGCGCGGGCCAAGGGCTTCGCCGATCAGCTCACCGGCCTGCGCGGCCGGATCGAGCAGCTTGAGGAGAGCGCCGGGAAGCTCGACTTCTGGGCGCGCAGCGTGAACGACGCCGATGAGCACGCCGCCCATATGGGCGAGCAGGTGGAGCAGGCCGAGCAGGCCCAGGCGCGGGCCGACGCGCGCCTGCGCGAGCTGCAGGCGCAGGCCGAGCAGCGCAAGGCCCTGCTGCGCGAGCTCGATGCCCTGCGCAAAGGGCAGGCCGCCCGCGAGGCGGAGATCGCCACGCTGCGCGGGCAGATCGCCGCCGCCGAGCAGCTGGTGTCGCGCCGCGAGCAGATCACGCGCGGTGTGGCTGATCTGGCCGCCGCCCGCGCGGGGCTGGACCGCCTGGAGGAGCTGCGCGGGCGACACCAGGCCCTCGACGACCAGCGTCGCGACCTCCAGCTTCAGCTCAAAGAGGCCCTGGGCGACCTGCGCGCCGAGCAGGCCCGCCTGGCCAACCGCCGCGACACGCTGGCCGAGCGCGCCGCGCGGATCGCCCCCCTGCACGCACAGATCGCCGCAGTGGAGCGCCAGATGGCCGAGCTTCAGCCCCTCGGCGACGAGCGCGAGCAGGTCGACCGGCAGCGGGCCGAGATCGAGCAGCGCATCGACCATCTGTCCACACTGCGCCTGCGCCGGGGCGATCTGGTCGCCCTGATCGAGAAGCGCCAGGCCGCGCTGGCGGCCGTGCGCGACGAGAATCAGCGCACCCTCCGCGAGCTCGATGCGCAGCTGGCCGACGAGCCGCGCTGGGCGCAGGATCTGGCCGCCGCCCACGCCGCCGCCGCCGAGCTTGCGGACGCCGAGCCGCGCCTGAAGGCGCTGCGCGACCACGAGCAGATCGATGTCGATGCGGTCAGCCACCAGCGCGCCGAGTGTACCCGGCTGAGGGCCGCCGCCGACAAGCTCAAGGCCAACCAGAAGATCCTCGCCGACGCCGGCGGGTCCTGTCCGGTCTGCCGCAGCGAGCTTGGCGTGGAGGGTGTGGCCCACGTCCACGCCCACTACGCCGAGGAGCTGGCCGAGCTGCGCGCGGCCTACGCCGAGGCCAAGCGCCAGGCCGACGCGGGCGACGCCCAGCTCAGGCAGGCGCGGGCCGTCGTCGATGATCTGGACAAGCAGATCGCCGGGCTGCGCCGCGCCGCCGCCCAGGCCGCTGCGCTTGAGGAGAAGAGCCGCCAGGCCGCTGCGTGGCGGGCCAGGCGGGCCGACGCCCAGGCGGCCCACGACAGCGCCCAGGCCCAGATCGCGGCGCGCGCGTTCGAGCCCGCCGCGCAACAGGAGCTGGCCGACGTGGAGGCCAAGATCAGCGCCGTGGGCGACCAGGCCGAGCTGAGCAAGTCCCGCGCGGCGACAGACAAGCGCCTGCGCGAGCTGAACAGCCAGCTCCAGGGCATCAGCCGGGCCGAGGGCACCCTCGCCTCGCTGCGCCAGGAGCTCGCCACCGTGCGGGCCGAGGCCGAGGCCATGCCGGAAGCCGAGGCCGCGCACGCCGCGATCACGCAGCGGATCGATGCGGGCGACTTCGCCCACGAGGTGCGCCAGCAGGGCCGCCAGATCACATCCGAGATCGATCTGCTGGGCTACAGCGACAAGGCCCACGCCGCCGCCCGCGAGCAGGCC
>JBAXES010000159.1:0-8054 GCA_037140315.1 Chloroflexales bacterium | reverse complement strand
ACCAGTGGCCCGCCGGCCATCAGATACTCGGGATGACAGGTGGGGATGTTTCTCCCGATACCATTGGCCCGCCGGCCATCAGATACTCAGCATGACGTGACCAGCATCTCACAGTGCTACTTTTACTCGATTGCATTTCTACGACATGTCAAAGGAATCTCATTCGATGAGCTACACCCAACAGCACCTGGCCGAGGCCGGCAAGATTATTCAGCAGCTCGATACGGCGGCCATTGATCGCATGGTGGACCTGCTGGCCGAGCTGCGCGGCCGCGGCGGGCGGCTCTTCCTGCTCGGGGTCGGCGGCAGCGCGGCCAACTGCTCACACGCGGTCAACGACTTCCGCAAGCTGGTCGGGATCGAGAGCTACGCCCCGACGGACAATGTCTCCGAGCTGACCGCGCGCACCAACGACGAGGGCTGGGAGACCGTCTTCGTCAGCTGGCTGAAGGTCAGCCACCTGCGCCCGGACGACATGCTCTTTGTGATGTCGGTCGGCGGCGGCAACCTGGAGAAGAATATTAGCCCCAACCTGGTGACGGCCCTGCGCTACGCCAAGGAGGTCGGGGCCAAAGTGATCGGCATCGTCGGGCGCGACGGCGGCTACACCGCGCAGGTCGCCGACGCCTGCGTGATTGTGCCCACGGTGAACCCCGAGAACGTGACGCCCCACTCCGAGGCCTTCCAGGCCGTCGTCTGGCACCTACTGGTCTCGCACCCGACGCTCAAGGCCGCGCCGACCAAGTGGGAGTCCACCCGCTGATGGGCCGCGCCATTTTCCTCGACCGCGACGGGGTGATCAACCGCGCCATCGTGCGCAAGGGCAAGCCCTACCCGCCGGCCAGCCTGGATGAGCTTGAGCTGCTGCCCGGCGTCCCCGCGGCCCTGACCCGGCTGCACGCGGCCGGCTTCCGGCTGATCGTCGTCACCAACCAGCCCGATGTGGCCCGCGGCACCGCGAATCGCGCCGATATTGAGGCAATCCACCGCAGGCTCCAGCTGGGCGACGCCGATCAGCCGCCGCTGCCCATCGACCGCTTCCAAGTCTGCTATCATGACGACTCAGACGGCTGTAGCTGCCGGAAGCCCGCGCCGGGGATGCTGCTGGCGGCGGCCCAGGAAGAGGGGCTCGATCTCGCGGCCAGCTATATGGTCGGCGACCGCTGGCGCGACATCGAGGCCGGGCGCAGGGCCGGCTGCACGACGCTCTTTATCGACTACGGGTACGACGAGGCCGAGCGCAGCCCGCCCGACGCGCGGTTCTCCTCGCTGGCCGAGGCGACCGACTGGATCTTGAACGATATGAGAAGGAACAAATGAAAACCATTGATGATCTACGGGTCAAAATCTTCGCCGACGGCGCGAATAAGGCCGGCATGCTCGATATGTACGACCGCTCGTATATCAAGGGCTTCACGACCAACCCCACCCTGATGCGCCAGGCCGGGATCAGCGACTACCGCGCCTTCGCCAAAGACATCCTGCGGTCGATCCCGGATCGGCCAATCTCGTTCGAGGTCTTCTCGGACGAGTTCGCGGAGATGGAGCGCCAGGCCCGCGAGATCGCCGAGTGGGGCGAGCACGTGTATGTCAAAATACCGGTCACCAACACCCGCCGCGAGCCCGCCTACGAGCTGATCCGCAGCCTCTCGCACGCCGGCATCAAGCTGAACGTCACCGCCCTGATGACCCTCGACCAGGTACGCCACGTGGTGGAGCATGTGGCCGGCGGCACGCCCTGCTGCATCTCCGTCTTCGCCGGGCGCGTCGCCGACACCGGGCGCGACCCGCTGCCGATGATGGCGGCGGCGGTGGAGCTGCTGCGGGTCGCCCCCCAGGCCGAGCTGATCTGGGCCAGCCCGCGCGAGCTGCTCAACATCTTCCAGGCCGACGCCATCGGCTGCCACATCATCACCGTCACCAACGACATCTTGAAGAAGCTCACCCTCGTGGGCAAAGATCTCAGCGACTTCTCGCTTGAGACCGTGCAGATGTTCTACAATGATGCCACCCAGGCCGGGTATCAGCTTTGAAAGACTGTAAGAATCCTTGTGTCAAAACAAACCCTCGTTTGACGCAAAGACGCTAAGGAAAGCAGATTTTTTAAGTATCCCGGCATCATGTCACGCTGAGCGAAGCGCAGAGTCCCGGTGGAAGATTTGCTTCGCTCCTCAGAACCATCCCGCGCACTGGTCATGCTGAGCGCAGCGAAGCATCTTCCAATCGCTCAATGGGAAGACCCCTCGCTCCGCTCCTCAGAACCATCCCGCTCACCGGTCATGCCGAGCGGAGCGAGGCATCTTCCAACCACTCAATGGGAAGACCCCTCGCTCCGCTCGGGGTGACAGGGTGGGGATGGTTCTCCCCGGCACCATTGGCTGTCGGCCATGAGATACTCGGGGTAACAGGGTGGGGATGTTTCTCCCCGGCACCATTAGCCCATCGACTATCAGATACTCAGCGTGACACATCACCAGCGATGGGGTAATTAAGAAGGTTCGCTTCCCTAGAGAGAGTAAGGTCGTGAAGGTGAAGATGCTACGACAGGTACTGCAATGGATCGTACACTGGGAGCTATTATTTATAGCGCTCCTGGCACCGCTGCTGCTCTTCCCTGCGAGCACCTACGGCCTGGCGATGGCGGGGGTGCCCCTGCTCTGGGGGCTGCGCTGGCTCGACCAGCGCCACTTCATCCGCCGCACCCCGCTGGACTGGAGCATCTGCCTGCTGCTCTTGATGGTCATGGTCAGCTCCATGGTCACCTTCGACCCCGCGCTGAGCCTGCCGAAGATCACCGGCGTGGTGCTGGGGGTCGCCTGCTACTATGGGCTGGCGGCGCGGCTGGAGCAGCCGCGTGAGATCTGGCTGGGCATCGCCTTTATGATCGCCGTCGGCTGTGGCGTCGCGATGCTGAGCCTGCTTGGGACGAGCTGGTTCGACAAGATCCCTGCGTTTGGCTCGGTCGCGAGGTTGCTACCAGTGGCGATCCGCAGCCTCCCCGGCAGCCCGGCGGACGGCTTTCAGCCCAACCAGGTCGCTGGTGCGCTGGTCTGGCTGCTACCGCTCCTGTTGATCCTCTTCTGGCGTTACCGAACCCGGGATCTACCGCAGCTGCCCCGGGCGTGGCGCTGGCCGACGCGCATACTCTTTCTGCTGGCCCTGCTGCTGATCGGCGGCGTGATGCTCCTGGCCCAGTCGCGCGGCGGCTACTTCGGACTGCTCTGCGGCACCCTTGCGCTATTTGTGTTGCCCCGCAGACACCTGCTACTAGTTGCTGAGGTATTGATCGGAGTCGGCATCATCGCCGCCATCATCGTTGGACCACAGGCGATGACAGCCTACGAGGGCGTCCAATCGTTGCAATCTTCGCAGGCGCTCAGCAGCGAAACGCTCCAGAGCCGATTCGAGGTCTGGTCGCGCGCGATCTATGCGATCCAGGACTTCCCCATCACTGGTATGGGGATGGGTACATTCCGCCGGGTCATGCCGGTGCTCTACCCGGCATTTTCCCTCGCGCCGGATTTCGATGTCGGTCACGCCCACAACCACCTGCTCAACGCAGCCCTCGACATCGGCATCCCGGGGCTGATCGCCTACCTTGCGATCTGGCTCGGCGCTGCGGCTATGGCCGGGCAGGCGCTGCGCAGATCGAGCCACGACGATATCGCCATGCTCACCCTCGGGCTGAGCGGGGGTATGCTGGCGTATTTTGTCTATGGTCTCACCGACACCAACGCGCTCGGCTCAAAGCCCGGCCTGCTCATGTGGCTGGCATTTGGCCTGGTGTTCTGCCTCTACCGCGCTGCGGTCGCACAGACAATCCCTCAGCGGGCGGAGGACACAGATCAGCACCTCGACCCACTCTACACCTGCACCCCTGTTCCGCAGGATAAAGCCAGCCAGCCACTATGACGACATGGACGCTCATCGGACACGGGCTCTGGATCGCTGGGCTGGCCTTGCTCCTCACCATCGGGAGCTTTCAGAGCTGGAGATATGCCGACGAGCCCAAGCGCCAGTCCAACCCCCAATCGGTCACCATCGGGCTGCTCATGGTGACATCGGGGCTCCTGCTTGTGAGCACCGCGCTGATTGAGCGCAGCCTGTGGGGGATTCTGACCCTCGTACTCGCCGTAGCACTTGGAAGATCGGTGTGGCACTCATAGCCTGAGCGGAGCCTGCGATGTCACGACGATCAATCCGCTTACTCGTGGGGGTCGTGATCAGCCTGATCGCGATCTACTTCTGCGCGGTCGGCGTCGACTATACCAGCGTCTGGGGCTACCTCAGACAGGCCAACCTGGTGCTGATCGGGCTGGCCATCGCGAGCGTAGGGCTAAACAATGTGGCCAAGGCCATGCGCTGGAAGCTGCTGCTCGGCGAGCGCGGCGCGACGGTGTCGCTCTGGCACCTGCTCCAGCTGCACCTCGTCGCCCAGATGCTCAACCAGATCCTGCCCACGCGCGTCGGCGACATCAGCCGCATCTACCTGGCCGGCGATCTAGGCCTCTCCCGATCCTTCGTGCTCGGAACCGTCGCACTGGAGAAGATCATCGACATGGCCTGCTACGCGCTGATCTTCGCCCTGCTGCTGGTCATGATCCCGCTGCCGGCCTGGGTCCGTCAGCCAACCTACGCCCTAGCCCTGGCGGCGCTGGCGGCGCTGTGCGGACTCGGCGTACTATTCCTCTTTCGGCAGCGCTTCAGCGGGCTGCCACAGTGGATCGCCCGGTGGGCGCCGGCGCGGCTGCGCGACCGGGTCGAGACGATCATAGGCGCTGCGCTCGAGAGCCTACACGTGCTGGCAGACCGCCGCTTCGGCGTGCGTATGACGCTCCTATCTACGCTGATCTGGATCACCGCAGCCCTTGCGAACTACTTTGTCCTCTGGGCGCTCCACATTGACGCGCCGCCGGTGTCGGGGCTGTTTGTGCTCTTCGTGCTCCTAGCCGGGATCAATATCTCCTCGGTCCCCGGCCAGATCGGCGTCTTCGAGTACCTCTGCGTGCTCTCGCTGGGCGTCTTCGGCGTCGACCAGGCCCGCGCGATCAGCTTCGGCGTCCTGCTGCACGTCATCACCTACCTGCCGCCGCTGGTCGCCGGAGTGCTGGCCATGTGGGGCGCCGGCCCGGCGGCGCGCTCGCTCCGGCGCGAGGTCAGCGAGGCACCACGTGGGTAACAGATGGCCGGCGGACCAATGGTGCCGGAAGAAACCGGCAAGACCTGTCACCCCGAGCGCAGCAAGGGGTCTTCCCATCCACGCGCCTGGAAGATGCCTCGCTGCGCTCGGCATGACAACCTTTGTTTCTGAGGAGCGAAGCGAGGGGTCTTCCCACTTCACGGTTGGAAGATGCTTCGCTGCGCTCAGCATGACATGCGGCTTATCTTCTATGAATTGGTATTGGCGTACAAGCTACAAGATCGTAGTCTTTTTATGGATACTGCGATGACGAACCCGCTCCCCGATCAGCCGGCGCGCTTCCCGGTGCTCGATGTGGGTGTCAGCGCGATCAGCCTGCCGCGCGCCCTCGCCATGATCGACGGCTGGATCGCGCGCGGCGAGCGCCGCTCTATGCACCTCTGCACAACCCACACCGTGCTGGAGTGTCACCGCGCCCCTGAGCTGGCGGCGATCATGAATGCGGCGGGGATCGCAGCCCCAGACGGCATGCCCCTGGTCTGGCTCGGCCGGATGCGCGGCCACTCGGTAGATCGGGTCTACGGGCCGGATGTGATGCTCGCGACCTGTGATCGCGGCCAGGCGAGCGGGCAGCGCCACTACTTCTACGGCGGGGCCCCAGGCGTCGCCGAGCGGCTGGCAGAGCGTATGCGCTCTCGCTTCCCGCAGCTCCAGGTGGCCGGCACCTACACCCCGCCCTTCCGCCCGCTCACCGCCGCGGAGGAACAGGCGGTGGCCGCGCAGATCAACGCCAGCGGCCCCGATATCGTCTGGGTTGGGCTCGGCACGCCCAAGCAAGACTACTGGGTCGCGCGGTTCCGCCCGCTGCTCAACGCGCCCGTGCTGATCGCCGTGGGCGCGGCGTTCGACTTCCACACCGGCCGGGTGCGCCAGGCCCCGCGCTGGATGCAGCGATCAGGTCTCGAGTGGCTCTTCCGCCTGAGCCAGGACCCGCGCCGACTCTGGCGACGCTACCTGCTCGGCAACCCGACCTTCCTGGTGCTGATCGCACGCCAGTGGCTCGCGGAGCGCCGCCGGTAGATTTGCCGCAGTAGTACGCTCGTGGTACACTAGCGCTCCAACGATCATCTGTCGTGCTGCCCTCGGTGGCAAATCTTCTGATGATATACATAGCGCCATCACACAAGGCAGTGCTGCATAGAAGAGGTCGTATGCGCGAGCGGCTCAGATATCGTCTCTCCACACTGATACTAACTATCGATATCTTCGTCACGCTGATTTGCCTCTACGCGGCCTCTGATGCTCGCCTGCGGATCAACCTCGGCCAGGAGCTGACATGGCACGAGGTGCGCCTGCCGTGGCTGCTATATCTGGCCGTGGCGGTGCTCTGGGCGGTGACATCGCTGCTGATCGGCCCGCACCGCAGCCTGATCGCCAGCGGGCTAATCGAGTCGGTTGGGCGGCTGGTTGCCACCGTGGGCCTGGCCGCGCTCACCTTCGCCGGCCTGCTCTACATCTCGGTGCGCGATGTCTCGCGCCTCCAGTTCCTCTACTTCGCCGCCCTCGACCTCGGCGCGCTGATCATGGTCCACATCTGCATACAGTCGTACCTGCGCACGCGCAGGCAACATCACACCCGGCGACGGGTGCTGGTGATCGGCGGCCCGGCCGCCGCAGAGCGCTTCGCGGAGGCGTTCTCCAGGCCGCACTGGCTGGGCCTTGAGGTGGTGGGCTATACGAACGACGACTTCGATGCGCCGATCAGCGTGCAGAAGCTGGGCATGATCGACGATACGCCACAGATCGTGGCCCGCGAGCGGATCGACGAGGTGATATTTGCGCTGCCGCCCCAGCAGTACGAGCAGATCACCCGCATCTCCCTGGCCCTGGTCCAGCAGCCGGTGATGGTGCATATGATCCCCGGGATGCTGGATCTCACCTTCGTCCGCACGCCGGTCGAGATGGCGGGCGGGATTCCGCTGATCAGCCTGCGCGAGTCAGCCCTCACAGAGTCACAGCGCATCCTCAAGCGCATATTCGATCTGGTGGCGAGCGCCGGGCTGCTGCTGGTGCTCTCGCCCATCCTGCTGCTGATCGCGCTACTGATCAAGCTGGGATCGCCCGGGCCGGTCTTCTTCGCACAGGAGCGCATCGGCGAGCATGGCCGCCGGTTCAAGATGATCAAGTTCCGCAGCATGTACCAGGACGCCGAGCGGCGCTGGGCCGAGGTGGCCCGCCGCGATGCGAGCGGCAACCTGATCCATAAGGTAGTCGATGACCCGCGGGTGACGCCGATCGGGCGCAAGCTGCGCCGCACCAGCCTCGACGAGCTGCCCCAGCTGCTCAACGTGCTGCGCGGCCAGATGAGCCTGGTCGGCCCGCGCCCCGAGATGCCGATCGTCGCCGCTGAGTACGACCCCTGGCAGTGGCAGCGGCTCCGCGTGCCCCCCGGCATCACCGGCTGGTGGCAGATCAATGGGCGCAGCAATAAGCCCATGCATCTGAACACCGAGGACGACCTGTACTATATCCAGAACTACTCGTTCTGGCTCGATCTGCGCATACTGCTCAAGACCGTGATCGTAGTCTTCCATGGCCACGGGGCCTACTAACGTGGCCGTGAGCGTCGCACCTGCGCCCCGCGATCTCCCGCTCGAGCAGACAGATCGCCGCGTTGCGCTACGCGCGTATGCGCTCTTCGGCTGGCTCATCCCGCTGGCCCTGTGCCACGGACTGCTCTACATGCTGATCGTACCGCCCTGGCAGCACTACGACGAGCCGCCCCACTTTGAGTACGCCTGGCTGATCGCCGACCGCGGTCGCACTCCGACCCTCGACGAGATCGACCCGCAGCTGCGCCGCGCCGTGGCCGAATCAATGGATCGCGCGCGCTTCTACCCGCCCGGCCAGCACC
>JBAXES010000158.1:0-8076 GCA_037140315.1 Chloroflexales bacterium | reverse complement strand
TGGCCCATCGCGCTGGGGTCGTTGTCGCGCAGGTACTGGAAGCCCCAGAAGTCGGCGACCTTGCCGGGCGGGAAGAACGAGTCCGCGCCGAGGGTGCCGGTCAGGAAGGCCAGCCCGTCGAAGGCGATCGTCATCTGCTGGGCGTTGTCAGAGAGGGTCTGGGTCATGGTGAAGGAGCCGGGGCCGCCCTGCGCTACGGCGCTGGCCGCCGTCTCGTGCGCGCGGGCCGGCAGGGCGATGCCGATGATGGCGCAGCAGAGCAGGAAGATCGGCCAGGGCGAGCGTATGTATGGGTGGTTCATCGTAGCCTCCTGATGATCGTGTCGATGCAGGCCCAGTCTATCCCGCATCGCCGCCGCGCGCACGTGTGCAGCGTCACGATCCCTGGCCGACGCCCGTGATCGCGATCACCCGCACCCGTGACATTTGTCACGGGTGCGGGGCACAATGATGACAACCCGCACAGGCCGGCGGTGCGCGTCCGTGCTATGGCAACATAGTAGGGTCAATATCTTCGTATTCGGGGAGGGACAAGCCCTCCCCGAACCCCAGCCATGAAGTGCGATGCGAACACGCGACCCCACTACCGGGTGGCCCAGGAGGCGACCGCAAATGTGGCCCACCACGCCCACGGTCGCGCAGATCGACAATGCGCACGGCCGCGCTGGCGCGGTAGGAGACGGCGATCAGCTTCGGCCCCGCGATCTCTCTGTCTGGCCGTCCTGAAGATATATCATTCGTCATTGGTGTAGCTCGATTATCCATTTGCATATCCCACCCTTCCGCAAGGGCGCTGTGAAGTGTGCGTCGCGCTATGTGACAATCTGTACGGAGACAAGGGAACAGGGAACAGGGAGCAGGGAACAGGGAGCAGAAATACTTCATCCTGATGCAGTGTAATTACCTGAACTATAAAGTGCGCTGAAACCATGTCGGACAGATTGATATGCGGACAGCCGCGATGGGCAAACGTATTGAGCGCGCCGTAGCAGGCTTGACAAGATCGAACGTATTGCGATATTATCAATCACGGCTGTTTGATTTTAATCAGGAGGCATCGATGGATACGCCGACTGCGTCCGCCACGTTGTTTATCACGCTGCGGTATTGCCTCTTAACCTTTATCGAGCGTGACCGTCGTCAGGCGGGCGCAGGAGCCACGGCATGAGCATTAGGGTTGGCATCAACGGCTTCGGGCGGATCGGGCGGCTGGCGCTGCGCGCGGCCTGGGGCTGGCCGGAGCTGGCGTTCGTCCAGATCAACGAGACCGGCGGCGACGCGGCGACTGCGGCGCACCTGCTGCACTTCGACTCGATCCACGGTCGCTGGGGCCACGCGACCCGCAGCGCGGGCGGGCAGCTCCTCATCGGCGAGACGCCGATCCGCTACAGCAGCGTCAAAGACCCCGGTGCGGTGCCCTGGGCCGAGGCCGGGGTTGACATTGTGCTGGAGGCCACGGGCAAGTTTCGCACCCCCGAGCAGCTCGACGCCTACTTCCGGGCCGGGGTGAAGAAAGTGATCGTGGCCGCGCCGGTGAAGGGCGGCGCGCTGAATGTGGTGATGGGCGTCAACGATGGCTTGTATCGGCCCGAGGAGCACCACCTGCTCACCGCCGCCTCCTGCACCACCAACTGCCTGGCCCCGGTGGTCAAGGTCATCCACGCGGGCATCGGCATCCGCCACGGGATGATCACCACCATCCACGACATGACCAACACCCAGTCGATCCACGACACGCCACATAAGGATCTGCGCCGGGCGCGGGCCTCCTCGCTCTCGCTGATCCCCACCAGCACCGGCTCGGCCACCGCAATCGGCATGATCTTCCCCGAGCTGCAGGGCAAGCTCGACGGCGTCGCGGTGCGCGTGCCGCTGCTCAACGCCAGCCTGACCGACTGTGTCTTCGAGGTGAGCCGACCAACCAGTATTGCTGAGGTGAACCACCTACTCAAGGCGGCGGCCGACGGCCCGCTCACGGGCATCCTGGGCTACGAGGAGCGCCCGCTGGTCTCGGTGGACTTCCGCGACGACCCGCGCTCGGCGATCGTGGACGCGCCCTCGACGATGGTGACCAACGGCACGCAGGTGAAGATCCTGGCCTGGTACGACAACGAGTGGGGCTACGCCAACCGCTATGTCGAGCTGGCGCGCAAGGTGGCGCTCGCGTTATGAGCACCAGCAACCGCCGCAACTACGCCCTGGTCACGCTGGCCTACTGGGCCGACACGCTCACCGACGGGGCCATCCGCATGCTGGTGCTGTTCTCCTTCTACCAGCTCGGCTACAGCGCCTTCCAGGTGGCCTCGCTCTTCCTGTTCTACGAGATCTTCGGGGTGATCACCAACCTCTTCGGCGGCTACCTGGGTGCCCGCTTTGGGCTGAAGGCCACGCTGTTCATGGGGCTGGGGACGCAGATCGTCGCCCTGAGCCTGCTGGCCTTCGCCCCGCCATCGCTGCTCGTCGTGCCCTATGTGATGCTGGCCCAGGCCCTCTCCGGGATCGCCAAAGACCTGACCAAGATGTCGTCGAAGAGCGCGGTCAAGCTGGTGGCCGGCGAGCGCCAGGGCCAGCTCTACCGCTGGGTGAGCGTCCTGACCGGCTCGAAGAACGCGATCAAGGGCGTGGGCTTCTTCCTGGGCGCGCTGCTGCTGACCCTGGTAGGATTCCAGCCGGCCCTGCGCATCCTGGGCGGGCTGGTGCTCACCGCGCTCATCCTCGCCGTCGCTCTGATCCGGGGCGACCTGGGCGCGGCGAACAAGAAGGCCAAGTTCCGCCAGGTCTTCTCGCAGAGCCGGGCGGTGAACATGCTCGCCGCCGCGCGGATCTTCCTCTTCGGGGCGCGCGATGTCTGGTTTGTGGTCGGGCTGCCGGTCTTCTTCGTCAGCGTGCTGGGCTGGGACTTCTGGCTGGCCGGGGGCTTTATGGCCGTCTGGACGATCGGCTACGGCATTGTGCAGGCGTCCACGCCGGGCCTGATCCGCCGGCGGGTGGACGGTGCCCACGAGCCGGACGGCCGCACGGCGACGGGGCTGGCCTTCGGGCTGGCCGTCTTCCCGGCGGGGATCGCCCTGGCGCTGAGCGCCGGGCTGGCCCCGGCGCTGGTGGTGATCGCCGGGCTGCTGGCCTTCGGCGCGGTCTTCGCGCTGAACTCGGCGGTCCACTCGTACCTCATCCTGGCCTACACCGACGGCGACAAGGTGGCGCTGAACGTGGGCTTCTACTACATGGCCAACGCGCTGGGCCGCCTGGCGGGCACCGTGCTCTCGGGGCTGCTGTACCAGCTCGGCCTACGCTATGGCCAAAATGGCGGGCTGATCGCCTGTCTGTGGGCATCGGCGGCCCTCGTGCTGCTTGCAGGCGTGATCTCGCGGCTGCTGCCGGCCAGCGCCCCCGCGCGGACGAGGCCGGTTATACTGACCGACATGGGTGAGTAGACGATCACGATCAGCGAGCGCACCGATGCCAGAACCAGCCACTACCTCGTCCGGCAAGCTCATCATCTACGCCTGCCCGACCGGCCCCCTGGCCGCTCAGGTCGCCGCCTTCTTCGGGTCTAGCCTGGAGCGATTCGGCCCCAACAGCGCCCACGCCTACCCGCCGCACATCACCCTGACCGGCTTCTTCCACGACGATGCGGCGGCGATCCCGCGCTACGTCGCCGCGCTGGAGTCCGCCCGCGCCAGGGCGATGGCTAGCCGCCCGGCGTCGCCGGTGCAGATCCGCGAGGTCGTCTCCCTCGATGACTTTCACGGGCTGCTGATCGACTCGCCCTGGCTGGAGTCGCTCACCGCCGACGCTATCGCGGCGGCGGCCTCGCCCACGCGCCGCGACGGCCTGCGCCCGAAGACGAATCTGCACCTCAGCCTGGCCTACGGCTTTCGCCCGCAGGATGGCCCGGCCCTGGCCACGATGGCCACCGCGCTGGTGGATGTCGCCGCGCCGGTGGCATGGGAGCTGCGGCTCTACGAGCGGCTGCCCGATGGCGGCTGGCTCTGCCACGCCAGCTGGGGGCTTGGCTAGCCGTACCTCTGCACGAACCCCTCCACATCCAGCAGGTCGGCGAAGCGCGCCTCCAGGCTGGCGCGATCCCAGTCCCACCAAGCGATCTGGAGCAGCTGGGCGACCACCTCCGCGCTGAAGCGCAGGTGCTGGGGCCGGGCCGGCACGCCCACAGCGATAGTGTAGGGCGGCACATCGTGGGTCACCACGGCCCCCGCGCCGATCACCGCGCCGGTGCCGACGCTGACCCCCGGCATAATGATCGCCCCGTGGCCGATCCAGACGTCGTGGCCGATGGTGCAGCGGTGGGCGCGGCGCCAGTCGAAGAACGCGGTATCGTCGGGGCCGAAGCCGTACTGCGCGCGCCGGTAGGTCATGTGGTGCTGGGTGACCCGGCCCATCGGGTGGTTGCCGGGGTTAATCCGCACGTGCGAGGCGATCGAGCAGAAACGACCGATGGTTGTGTAGATGATCTGGTTGTCGCCAGCGCAGTAGCTGTAGTCGCCGAAGTTGCTCTCGGCCATGTGGGTGTGCGGGCCGATCTCCGTCCAGTCGCCGACGCGGCAGTCGGCGATGATCGCCGTGGGGTGGATGCTCGGCGTGGGGCCGAGGGTTGTCTTCTGGTACATGGATCACCTCCCGGTGGGGGTGCGGGGCGACTACGCCGCCCCCGCACTCTTTATTTTGTTGGGTTTGGCGGCGAAGCCGCCAAACCCAACAAAAAGCAGATTTGGGGCGCGGCCCCCAAGGCTTTGGCGCAGCCTCAGCGCCCGGCCATGGCCGCGTCCCAATAGATCGGCACGCCGGCGCGGATGGCGGCGCGCACCCGCGGGCGCGGGCCGTCCTCTACCAGGGCCAGGTCGGCGCTGAGCCCCACGGCGATCTGGCCGCGGTCGCGCAGGCCGCGGGCGGCGGCCGGGCCGGCGCTGATGAGGGCCACGGCGGCGGGCAGGCTCAGCGCGCCGGCGGCGGCCAGGCCGAAGGCCGCCTGCACCAGCGTGGCCGGGTGGTAGTCGGCGGCCAGGGCGTCCACCACACCGGCGTCGATGGCCTCGCGGGCGCTGATGTTGCCCGAGTGCGAGCCGCCGCGCAGCGCGTTCGGCGCGCCCATAATGATGTGCATGCCCCGGCGGCGGGCCTCCTCGGCGGCCTCCAGCGTCACCGGGAACTCGCTGATCGTGGCGCCCATGCTGGCCACCAGATCGACCTTCTCCAGGGTGTCGTCGTCGTGCGAGGCGATCGGCAGGCCCATCTCGCGGGCCAGGGCGGCGATGTCGCGGGCGATCGCCCAGCGCTCCATCAGGTCGCCGGCGCGGGCCAGGCGCTCGCGCAGCTCGGCCTCGATATGGCTGCGGTCCACCTGCCGCCACTTGGCGATAAAGCCGATGTAGTGCTCGATGTTGCGGTACTGGCCCTGGCCGGGCGTGTGGTCCATCAGCGAGAGCATCTGGATCTGACCGGCCGCGATCAGCTCGGCCAGCAGCGGGGCGACCTTGGGCGTCGAGACCTCGAAGCGCGCGTGGATGCGCAGGTCGGTGAGCAGGGTGGGGCGCAGGCGGCCCAGGTCGCCGAGCACCTGCTGGAGCATGGCCTCGCCGCGCACACTCTCTGGGCGATCCACGTCCCAGAAGGAGATGGCCGCGTAGGCGGTGGTGACGCCGGCGCAGGCCAGGCGCTTATCGAGCTCGTGGACGGCCATGTCCACGGGGAAGAACGAGCCGGGGCGCGGCTCGATCTCGCGCTCTAGCATGTCGCCGTGCAGGTCGATAATGCCGGGGATGGCGGTCAGCCCGGCCCCATTCACCGTCCGACCGGCGTAGCTGGGGGCCTCGCCCGCGTACACCCCGGCGATCCGCCCCGAGTCGAGCAGCAGGGCACCGACCTCGATCACCGCATCCGGCAGCACGATCCGTAGATTTTTCAGGAGCATCGTATTTCCTCGGAGGGGCGCAGCTGCTGCGCCCTTACACAGCCACGGCCTCCAGCACCACCTCAGAGTCCACCAGGTCGCGCACATCCTCGATATGGTGGAAGACGCCGATCATCGCCACGCCCTCGGCCTTGAGGGCAGATAGCCGCTCGCGCAGGGCCGCGCGCGCGCCGGGGTCGAGGGCGGCGTTCGGCTCGTCGAGCAGCAGCAGGCGCCGCGGGGCGATCAGGGCGCGGGCCAGGTTGATCTTCTGCTGCTCGCCGCCCGAGAAGGTGCTCGGGTAGGCCGGCCAGATCGCGGCCTTCAGCCCGAGCCGGCCCAGCCAGTCGCCCGCGCGCGCGCGGGCCTCATCGGCCGGCACCCCGGCGGACAGCAGCGGCTCCATCACCAGCTCGATCGCGCTCACGCGCGGGCGCGGGCGCAGGAACTGCGAGACGTAGCCGATCTCGCTGCGCCGCAGCAGGGCGATGTCCACCTCGGCGGCGCGGGCCAGATCGACCTCGCCGCGCCGCGCCCGGTAGATCGCGCGGCCCGCGCTGGGCAGGTAGGTGCGGTAGAGGCAGCGCAGCAGCGACGACTTGCCGACGCCGTTCGGGCCGCGGGCGACCATCAGCTCGCCCGGCCGCAGCCGGAAAGAGACGTTGCGGAAGGCGGGCACCGCGCGACCGATCGCGTGGATGGTGAAGGTTTTCGAGAGGCCATCGACAGTTAAGATGTTCATAATAGGTTCATGTAGGGCCGGAGCATTCTTATGATTACGCTTTCTTTGCGCAATCATAAGAATGCTTCGGCCCTACATTGTTTACAATTTCGCGTGTACCAGCTGCTGCGTGTACGGGTGCTGCGGGTCGTCGAGCACCTGGTCGGCCAGGCCGTGCTCGACGACGTGGCCGCCGCGCATCACCATCACGCGGTCGGCCAGGGTGCGGATCACGCCGAGGTCGTGCGAGACGACAATGGTGGCGATGCGGCGCTCGCGGCGCAGGCGCAGCAGGGTGTCGAGCACGAGGGCCTGGATGGAGACATCGAGGCCGGTGGTCGGCTCGTCGAGCAGGAGCAGGGCCGGGCGCATGGCGATGGCCTTGGCCAGCTGGACGCGCTGCTGCATGCCGCCCGAGAGTACCCGTGGCGGGTCGTCGAGCCGGTCGAGCGGGAACTCCGACTCGGCGAGGGACTCGCGGGCGGCCGCGCGCAGGCTGGTGAAGCTGCGCTCGCCGGCCATGATCAGTCGCTCGGCCACGTTGCCCCCGCTGCTGGCGCGCATGCGCAGGCCCATGTGCGGCTGCTGGTAGACGATGCCGATCTGCGTCACCCGCAACTCGCGCCGCTGGTAGCGATCCAGCCCCAGCAGGTTCTGGCCCGCGTAGGCCGTCAGATCCAGCCGGTAGTCGCCCGCGTCGGCGGGCTCCTCCAGATTCAGCATCCGCAGCACCGTGCTCTTGCCCGACCCCGACTCGCCCACGATGCCCAGCGTTTCGCCGGGGTAGACCTCCAGATCCACGCCGGATACCGCCGTCACCCGCCCGTACGTTTTCCGCAGCCCCCACGCCGTCAGCAGCGGGCGGGCTGCGGTGAGGCGCGGCGGGTCAAAATATGTCGGTACCATATCCATACCTCGTAGGGCCGAAGCATTCTGCGGAGGCGCTCCGTGCCTCCGCAGAATGCTTCGGCCTTACACTATATGATGATCCCCCTACGCCCTGATCACCCCTGGCAGAAAGAATCGCCCCATGTCGTCATAGTAGGTCGGGCCGATGTCAGACGGTTCGCCGCGCGCCGCCGTGAGCAACTTCTCCACGTAGCCGGTGTCGGAGATCCGGAAGGACGATTCGCCGCCGGGCTGGGGCAGTTCGTCCATATATTTCTGGCCGGCCCCCGTGAGCGTGCAGACCCGCCCGGTCTGGTCTTCGACCTGGAAGAAGACATCGCTAAACTCAATCGGGCGCACGTCGGTGTAGGGTGGCACCGCGTAGATCCGCTTCTCGCGCCCGGCCGAGAGGATGGTCAGGTGGGCAGACTGATGCAGGGCCGGGGTATCCCAGCGCGGGATGGGGCTAGGGCTCATCAGGTAGCGCCGGTTGACGATGACCGGGTAGCTGGCACCCTGCATAAGGCGCACGAAGCGCACCAGTTGCTCGTAGAGGCTC
>JBAXES010000157.1:0-8087 GCA_037140315.1 Chloroflexales bacterium | reverse complement strand
GCTCACCCCCTGGCCGACCTCGGCCGCCCCGGCGCGCACCTCCGCCCGCTCCAGATCCAGCGCGCCGAACAGCTCGACGCTGGCCGTGGCCTGCTCGGGGTAGCCGAAGGAGTAGCCCAGGTTCTTGATCCCGCAGGCCAGGCCCCAGGCGCGGCGTAATGGTGAATGCTGAATGCTAAATGCTAAATGATCGCCACTTGCAGGTAATTCACCATTCACCATTGAACATTCACCATTCGTGCGCTCGCGCAGCTCGCGCACGCACGCCTCCATACACGCGCGCACGCTGACGCCGGGCGGCAGGGGCTGCTGGGTCGGCTCGACGCTGCCCTCGCGGTAGAGGTTGATCCGGCGCATCTCGACCGGGTCGATCCCCAGGGCGTGGGCCAGCCGGGTGACCATGACCTCGCTGGAGAGCTGGGCCTGGGGCGAGCCGAAGCCGCGGAACGCCCCCGAGGGCAGGTTATGCGTGTACACGGCGTAGCCGTCGGCGCTGATGTTGGGCACCTCGTAGCAGCCGCTGGCGAAGAGGGTCGCCGCCTTGAGCACCTCGGCGCTGGTAGAGGCGTAGGCCCCGCCGTCGGCGATCAGCTCGGCCTCCACCGCGACGATCCGCCCGTCGCGCATGGCCCCCCAGCGGCAGCGCACGCGCATCGGGTGGCGCTTGTGGTGGCCCAGCATCGACTCCTCGCGGCCCCAGACCATGGCCGCCGGCCGGCGCAGGCGCCAGGCGGCCAGGGCCAGCAGGTGCTGCACCGAGAGATCCTCGCGCCCGCCGAAGGCCCCGCCGATGGCGGCGTAGCGCACCACGACCTGCTCGACGGGCAGGCCCAGGATGGACGCGATCTGGCGCCGGTCCTCGTGGAGCCACTGGCCGGCGGTCTCCACCACCACCCGGCCCTGGTCATCCAGGTAGGCCACGCCGGCCTCGGGCTGCAGGAAGGCGTGCTCCTGCCACGATGTGCTAAACTCGCCCGTAAGCACCAGGTCGGCCCCGGCGAGCGCGGCGGCGGCGTCGCCCTTGCGGACGGGGCAGTGGCAGAGCACATTGCTGGCGTGGCCGGCGTGGACGAGCGGCGCCCCCGGGGCCATCGCGGCCTGCGGGTCGCTCAGCGCCGGCAGGTCCGCGTACTCCACCCGCACCAGGCGCGCGGCGGCCTCGGCGGCCGCGCGGCTCTCGGCCGCCACCAGGGCCACCTTGTCGCCCACGAAGCGCACCACGTCGGCGCAGAGCACCGGCTGGTCGGCGTCGATCAGGCCGTAGGCGTTGTTGGGGACATCGGCGGCGGTCAATACGGCCGCCACGCCGGGCGCGGCCAGGGCGGCGGAGGCGTCGATCGAGAGGATGCGCGCATGGGGCCGCCCGGCGAAGACCACCTTCAGGTGCAGCATGCCGGGCCGCACCAGGTCGCCCGGGTAGCGGGCGGTGCCGGTGACTTTGTCGAGGGCATCGGGGCGCGGGAGCGAGGCGCCGATCAGTGTGTTCATAATGTTGTATTATCGCAATATGCGCTTGCAGCGTCAACCGCCCCGCATGGCGGTAGGGCCTCGTCAACGTCTTTGAGGCTGCGCCCCATGCGTATCAAGTTAAGCCTTGGAGCGGGGGCTTGGGGGCCGCAGGCCCCGGAATTTCTTGTTGTTTTGGCAACAATGGCCAGCTTCGCTGGCCATTGTTGCCAAAACAACGCGGGCTTTTAGGGCGGCAGCCCTAACGTTGATGCGTATGGGGCTGCGCCCCAAACCTGCTTTTTGTTAAGCTTTGGCGGCGAAGCCGCCCCCACACCCCCACCGGGAGGTGACCCATGGACGTCAACAGCCGCGCGCGGCTGGGCTGCACGATCTCGCTGGCGGCGCTCATCCTCGGGGTCGTGGTCGGCGCGACCGGGATGGCGGCGTTCCTCGGCCTGGGGCTGGGCGACCTGATGGCGCGGGCGAGCGGCCACGCCGCCCCGGCGCTGGTCGCGGTGACGCCCACCGCCGCCGTCCAGATCGTCGGCGGGGCCGCGCCGGGGCGGCGGCTGGTCTGGCGCGAGCCGATCGCCCTCGACGGCGACACCCGCGAGCCCGACCTGCTGGTGATCAGCCGCAACCACGACCGCAAGAGCGACACGATCCTGCTCCTCAGCCCCGACGCGGGCGCCGTGCGCTGGGAGAGCGCGCCAATGGGCGACAGCGGCAACTCCTGGGTGGTGGCCTACAGCGCCCAGACGATCATCGTCGCCGACGGCAGCAAGCTGACCGGGCTGAGCCGGGCCGACGGCAGCAGGCTCTGGGAGGCCCCGCTGACCGACCGGATCTTCTACAACGGCTGCGCCGGCTGCCTGCAGGTCTTCGACGATGTGGTGGTGGCCCTGACCGACGACGGCGAGCTCCAGGCCTTCAGCGCCGCCAAGGGCGCGCCGCTCTGGCACGTCCGCCTGAACCAGACCACGCGCCAGCTGGTGCGGGTGGGCGACATGGTCGGCGTGCCGGACACCCTGACCAAGGACAGCAGCGACGCCGGGCTGCTGATCTACAGCCCGGCCGACGGCAAGCTCCAGCGCACGCTCACGCCGAGCTGCGCGCGCGAGGGCGACACCTACGCCGATCACCCCGGCTACTACGACCGCATCCTGGCCGACCCGCAGGCCGGCGCGCTCTACTGGCTGCTCGATGGTGCCGGCTGTCTGATCAAGGTCGGGATGGGCGCAGGCGGCGGCGAGCGACGCACCTACGGCAAGGACTTGCCGAGCTTCGAGGAGCACAACGCGCTGCTCGCCGACGGCGTGATCTACCTCGGCGACAGCAAGCAGATCTTCGTGATCGACGCCAGGGGCGCGGCGCGGGCGCTGATCGCCAACGCGGACTATGACATGCAGCCCCTGGAGGCCCAGGGCGACGCCCTGCTGGTGCTGGCGAGGCGCACCCGCGGCTCATCGCGGCTTGAGCTGTGGCTGGTCGACGCGCAGAGCGGCAGGCAGCGCTGGGCGCGCGTGCTGAAGGCCGGCGACCCGATCAGCGGGCCGTACGACGACGGCGACTTCGCGGCCCATATGCTGGCGGGATCGGTGGCGCTGATCGAGCAGCTGAAGGACTCTGAGCAGATCCAATTCGACCTGCTGAGCCTGAAGGACGGGACGAGCAGCGTGAGCACGCAGCTCCAGGTGGCCGACGCGGGCAGCTCCATCCGCGGCGTCGCCTGGGGCAGCCGCACGGCATGGATCGCCATAGACTCGCTGTACGGCGTGCGCCTGGAGGATGGGGCGACGGTGTCACGCGGGCCGTAGTACTCGAGTTGGGAGAGGCGCGGAGAGGGCTTGTCCCTCTCCGCAAAAACCTCTTTCAACTTGTCAGCCAATGCGTTCACCGATCCGAGTGGCAGATGTACAGCGTGTCCTTACTCGCAGCGCCGTAGGCACCCGCATTTGTGATCATATGGATTATCGGGCGCATATTTAGGCAGATCGCCCTGATCTCTGAGCCGGTATGCTTGAAGGCCCATGGGACTGGCGACAGACGGGGCGAGTCGTAGATATTCACCACCCACGGGTCAAGCACGGTCTGGACCTTGGCGTAGACGGGCGCCTCATAGACCGTAATCAGCCGTGTGGCGATCCGTTCGATCGCGGCCTCATCGTTACACCACTCCCCGCGCACCACATAGAAGGAGGCCCACCTTTGCCCCCTGACGAGCTTCTGGATGCTGGCATCAAGCTGCACGTCGCGCTGCGCGAATGAGTCTCCCCAGCGGCAGTATTGACGCATATGGTGCTTGGTATCGGTGAATAACCAGTAGTTCATAGGCTATTGAGTCCCTATGGGAGGTAGCTGCACCTCCTCAGCCTTGGACGATCAATTTTGGATCGGTCTATTGCGGGGGGTATCCACCAGCGCGTCGTAGCCCACGAGAACCCACTCGGCATCAGCCAGGCCCTCTAGGCCGGGCACGAGGATCTCGTAGCCCCGTTCAGTCATAGACACGTCAAGGATGCGCCTGTCGCGGTAGTAGCCCAGATCGCCCGTCTCGATGAGCAATGATAGTGGTATGACTATCATCTGGTATCCCCTATTCAATAGCCGCAATACCGCAGAAGTAACCCTGTGACCGTGGATATCCCGCCCCATGTCACCCCGAGCGCAGCGAGGGGTCTTCCCTCGCACGAGCATGGAAGATGCTTCGCTGCGCTCAGCATGACAGGAACGCGCACAGGGTGACGTTTGCGGTATTAGGTCAGATCATTTTTCATGTTTATATCATTCCGTACTATAATAGAGCGTGGGGTGTCCCACGCCGATCACTATGCCGCTCAGACGGAGGCTCTAGCTCCATCATAATGGGCAACCGTCGTGAAAGCGTCGTGAAAGCGCACCGCGCCATCAATCATTGGTCCTATCGCTCGGCAGACATAGCTCCTACTCCTACCTATTACTTTCGTACTATCACAAGTGTAGCGCGATGCCAGGCCTCACCATCTCTCTCCTGGGGACATTCCACATCCGCCAGGACGCGACGGCGATCAGTGACTTCTACTCGAATGCTGTCCGTGCGCTGCTGGCCTACCTCGTCGTCGAGTCCGACCGGCCCCACGAGCGGCGGCTGCTGGCCGATCTGTTCTGGCCGGACGAGCCGGCCGAGAAGGGGCTGGGCCACCTGCGCCAGGCGCTCTACCGGCTCGACCAGTCCCTGGCACCGGCGGCGCTGCCGGCCGCGCTGGTGATCAGCACCCGCCAGACCCTACGGATCAACCCGGACCTAGAGATCGACCTGGATGCGCAGCGCCTGATCCAGCTGACCGCGGCGGCCCGGGCGCACCGGCACCGCCGCCTGACGGTCTGCGCCAGCTGCCTCGAGTCGCTGGGCCAGGCGGCCGAGATCTACCGGGGCGACTTCCTAGCCGGATTCAGCGCCAGCCCGCCGTTCGACGCGTGGCTGCTGGCATGGCGCGAGCGGCTGCGCGATCAGGCGGTCTGGGCGCTCGACGCGCTGGCGGCGCAGCAAGAGCAGCGCGGCGCGTGGGAGGCGGCCGGCGCGCTGCTGCGGCGGATGATCGAGCTGGAGCCCTGGCGCGAGGAGGCCCACCGCCGACTGATGCTGGCCCTGGCCCACGACGGGCAGCGCGGCGCGGCCCTGGCCCAGTACAAGCGCTGCCGCCGCATCCTGGAGCGCGACCTCGACGCCCCGCCGGCCCCAGGGACCGTCGCCCTGGCCGCCTGGCTGCGCGGCAACAGCCAGGCGACGTGGCAAGCGCCCCCGCACGCCGTGCCAACGGTCGAGACGCCGATCATTGGCCGGGCAGTGGCGCTCACGGCCATCGCCGCGCAGCTGGCGGCACCTGAGGGCCGTCTGCTCACCCTGTCCGGGCCCGCCGGCAGCGGCAAGACGCGCCTGGCTATCGCGGCGGCCACCGCCGAGCGTGGGGCCTTCGCCGACGGCGTGTTCTTTGTGTCGCTGGAGCTGGCCACGGACAAGGGCGGCCTTATCGAGGCCATAGTCGAAACCCTCAGCCTGCCCCTTGTGGCGAGCAGCAGCGACCCGCTCGGCGCGCTGCTCGCCTTCCTCAAAGCCCGCGAGGTGCTGCTGGTCCTGGATAACTTCGAGCACCTGATCGAGCACGCCCCGTTGATCAGCAGGCTCCTGGATGCCGCGCCGGCCCTGCGGATCATCGTCACCTCACGCGTGCCCCTGCATATGATCGGCGAGGTGACCCTGCGGATCAGGGGGCTGGAGGCGGCGACCGCAGGCGGCGACCGTCAGCCTAAGAGTGATCCGGCGGTGCTGCTGTTCCTCGATGCGGCGCGGCAGTCCACCCCGGACTTCGCGCCCGACGCCGTAGATCTCCAGACCATCAGCGCGATCTGCCTCGCCCTCACTCGGCTGCCCCTGCTGATCATGCTGGCGGCAGGCCTGACGGCGCAGATGGAACTCGCCGCGATCCTTGCCCTCGTGCAGGGCGGCTTCAACGGCCTGGAGACCGAGCTACGCGGGCTGCCCGAGCGCCACCGCAGCTCGCGCAGCCTCTTCGAGAGCATCTGGAAGCTGCTGTGCGCCGAGCAGCAGCGGCTCCTGGCCGAGTGCGCGCTC
Organism: Chloroflexales bacterium; assembly: GCA_037140315.1. GTDB lineage: Bacteria > Chloroflexota > Chloroflexia > Chloroflexales > Chloroflexaceae > Oscillochloris. The sequence continues at coordinate 2,026 of JBAXES010000157.1, read as the reverse complement.
TTTGTCGGGAGCTTTAGCAGCGAGGCCGCTGTGGCGGTGATGACGCTCGGCGGATCGGGCGACGCCGCAGCGATCCGGCTGGTCGATCGGTCGCTCGAATCCTTGGTGGACCACACCCTGCTTCAGCGCCCGAGCCCCGGCCGCTACGCGCTCCACCCCCTGATGCGTCAGTTCGCCGCCGAGCGCCACGCACTACTGCCTGCAGCCGAGCAGGAGGCGGGGCGTCGGCGATATCGGACCCACTTCCTGGGCATAGTAGCGCAGCATGCCGCGAACATCGTCGGCCCCGCCGGGCGCGCGACGGTCGAGCTGCTGCGCACCAAGATCAACGACATCCACCAGGCCTGGCGCAGCGCGAGCGCGGCCGACGACCTCGATCTGATGGATGGCGCGATCAGCGGGCTGCTCGACCTGGTGCGGATCGGCGAGGTGTCGGCGGCGCAGGCATTCAGCTTCGGCGACGCCATCGCCCGCCTGCGCGGCCAGGGCGCGACCGACCCCGGCGGCGATCTGCGCACCCGCCAGATCCTGGGCCGACTGCTCGTCGCACAGGCTGAAATGTGCGACACCTGGGGCGACTACGGGCCCCTGGCCGTAGCGGCGGCGGAGGCCGTGGCGATAGCCGCCGCCACCGGCCAGCCCGATCTTGAGACAGCGGCGCGCCTCGTCTCGGGCAAAGGGCTGTTGCGGCAGGGAGATGCGGCGGCGGCGCGCGGGCAGATGGAGCAGGCCTATCGGCTGATCAGGACGTGCGCGGCCCGCCCGCAGCATCGCCGTCTGCGCAGCGAGATCCACTACTACCTCGGGCTGGTGGCCTGGACCAGCGGGCGCTTCGGGCGGGCGCGCGCGCACTATCATGCGGCGCTGCGCATCGCCCAGTCGATCTCCTACCGCTACGGAGAGGCGGACGCCCACAACAACCTGGCCCTGGTGGCGACCACGCAGGGGGCCTACGCCGCCGCGCTGGGCCACGCCGGGGCGGCCCTCGACATCTACCGCGCCGGCGGCAACCGCGCCGGCGAGGGCCTCGGGCTGATCAGCCTGGGCATCGGCCACATGTACTGCGGCGAGGACACGGCGGCGCTGGAGGCCTTCGCGGCCAGCGAGCGCACCCACCAGCTCACCGGCGACCAGCAGAACGAGAGCTTCGCCGCCCTGCTCTACGGCGTCCAGATGATGCACGTCGGACTCTATGATCAGGCCCGGGCCGCATTCGACCGCGGCATCGCGATCAGCCGGCGGATCGCGCACAGCTGGGCCATCTGCATGGGGCTGGCCTTCGCCGGGCTGCTCCAGCACCAGGTGGGGGATCATGCCGGCGCCGTGGCATGCTGCCGCGAGGCCCTGGAGATCGCCGAGCAAGCGGGGGACATGTTGATCAGCGCCCTCGCGCTCACCCATATGGGCCACGCGCTGGCCGCCCTGGGCCAGACCTATGACGCGGGCGCCGCCTACGAGCGGGCGCTCTTCATCCGGCGGGCGACCGGCCAGATGCACCTATCCCCCGAGCCGCTCGCCGGGCTGGCCCGCCTCGCCCTCGATTCCGGCGACCTGCCGACCGCCCTCGCGCACAGCGCGGCCATCCTCGATATCTACGAGCTGACGGGCCTCGCCGACGTGGAGGAGCCGGCGCGCATCATCCTGACCTGCTACCGGAGCCTGGCCCTGGCGGGCGACGCGCGGGCCGCCCCGCTAATCAACGCGGTCGCACGGCAGCTCCGCGCGCGGGCCGCGCGCCTGACGAGTCCATCGCAGCAGACGGCCTTCTGCGAGGCGGTGGCGGCCAACCGCGAGCTGCTGGGCTTAGACAAGGGAACAGAGAACAGGGAACAGGGAACAGAAATACCGCATCCTGATGCAGTGCAATCGCCTGAACTGTAACATACGCTGAAACGCAGTAGAGCAAAACTCACCCGGTCACGCTGAGCGCAGCGAAGCGTCCCGGTGTCCATATCGCCCGCCGGGACGCTTCGCTGCGCTCCTGAGAACCATCGAGGGTGTCATGCTGAGCGCAGCGACGCATCTT
>JBAXES010000156.1:0-8089 GCA_037140315.1 Chloroflexales bacterium | reverse complement strand
GAGTAGGGCCAGGCAGGCCAGGGCGGGGATGATCGCGCCGACGAGCGCAGGCACGGCCCACAGCCAGACCGGCCCCGCAGCCGCCACGAGCACAACTGCCACTGCGAGAGTAAGCACAGCCCTGTGCTGATCTGGTTGCGTGGCATGATATGGTTTCATAAGGCAGCGCGCATTATATGGTAAGCTCAATTCACTGTCAAAGTTCACGGGTCGCCTACCGGCGGCGGGTGCGCTTCTCGTACTCGCGCAGCCGGGCGATCTGCCGCAGGTTCGGCGCCACAATCGGTCGGGCTGCGCGCACGCGCACCAGCGCCGCATGGTACGACATGCCGTGGTGCGAGATCATGTAGGCCGCCGCCATCAGCGGCGCGCGCCCGACGCCGGCGTGGCAGTGCACGAGCACCGCCATGCCGCTGGCGTGGGCCGCCGTGATAAATGCCACGCCTTCGCTGAGCTGGCTGAGTGAGGGGGCGTGAAAATCTGTCACCAGCAGGCGCAGGGTGCGCTCGGGGGGCGGGCCGTCGAAGCGATCTTCATGCTCGGCCTGGAGGCTCAGCACGGCCCGCACGCCCAGGCGGTAGATATCTGGCCACTGTGATGGGCGGAACTGCCCGCCCACAAAAAGCAGCGGTGCCACCTGGCTCATATTCAAGCCGAAGATGCGCTGCCACTGCGTACGTAAGTATGTTCGCATTGTTATGTTGTACAATAGCAAAGGCTGATAGAATTTCTATGCCGACCGGCGGGGCGCCTGCGCCCATCAGCACATATACACCGAACCGGCTTTACAGTAGCGAGGGTATCATACCACGGCTATGTGGCTCTTCCGCAAAAGCCCTAACCTCAACAGCGCGAACGCTCGCTTAGTCTGCGACGATGACCTGACGAAGGTGTCGCGGCTGCTGCGCGACGGCGGGCGACACTACTACGGGCTGTCTGGTAGCGAGCTGACGGCGCTCCTCTGCGCCGGGCAGGGCGTGGCCCTCAGCGCCGGCGAGGATCTCCTGGCCGTCGCCCTGGTAAGCTGGCCGGCCAAGGAGACATGCTGGCTGCGCGGCCTGGCCCTCGCCGAGGGGGTCGATCTGCGCGCGGGGGTTGACCTCCTCGTCCCCGCGCTCCACGCCGATCTGGCCGACCGTGGGGTGGCCGATATCTACTACGCGGGAGATGAGGCGGTTGATATCTGGCTTGCCCCTGTCCTTCAGGCCCACGGCTATACCCATGCGACTGAGGTCGTGGTCTACGAGAAGCGCGATCTGGGCATCCCGGACTCCGGCAACCCCGATGTACGAGTTCGGGCGGCGCTCGGCGTTGATATAGCCGAGGTGCTGCGCCTTGACCACGCCTGCTTTGAGCCCCAGTGGATGAAGGACGACATGATCCTCGGGCCGGCGATTGCGCAGGGGCCGCTCTTTCTGCTGGCCGAGATCGCCGAGTCGGTGGTGGGCTACGCCTACGCTACCAGCCACTTCGGCGGTCGGCTCATCCACCTCGTGCGGATCGCGGTCGATCCGCACCAGCAGGGCCGCCAGATCGGCGTCCGCCTGCTCGCCGCCGTGACCACCTTCGCCACATCCCAGGGCGCGACGATGATCACCCTGAACACCCAGGCATATAACACCCACGCGCAGCGGCTCTATCGCTGGTTCGGCTTCACGCCCACCGGCGAGCGCCAGAGTATCCTGCGTCGCCGCCTGTAGCTGTCCGCTGGAGGGGTTCAGGGAGGGCGTGCCCCCCCCTGAAAAATGACGGCCACATGTGTGATGTGGCGCGCTACTAGTGAGGAGCTCCTGTGCCGCCAAAAGCAGACCCTCGTGACTGGGATCGCTACTTCCGCCCTGGCGCACCTCGCCGAAGCGGCCCCCTGCGCGCGCTGGCGAATATTATCCTGATCTGTGTGGCCCTCGGGATCCTCGGAGGCGCCACTATCTTCGCCTGGAGCTACGGGCGCGAGCGCGCCCGCGAGAGCGCGGCGACGAATGCAAGCCTGGTTGAGACATCGAACGCCGCCGTGATCGCCACCCGCACCGCGAAGTCTCTGGACACCACGGTTGTCCCGGCCACCAGCGCTGCCGTCGTCGCCACCCCCAACACGTCGCCAGAGGCGCCGACCGGCCACGGCAGCGTGACGAACGGCGGCAACCTGCGCAGCCAGCCGGTCGTCTCTGCCGAGACCGTGATCGGCCAGGTCTGCGCCGGCGATAAGATCGACTTTTTGGAGGAGCGCACGCTCTCCGATGGCACCCTCTGGTATCGCATCCGGCTCACCGAGTCAACCAGCGACTGCGCCCCCCAGCGGGTGACGGTTGGCAGCATCGGTTGGGCTAGCGCCACCCTGCTCACGAAGCCGACGCCTTAGTCGCTCGGCCAAGGATAGTCGGTGAGTAATTGAGGACAATAGCCTCTAGCATTGCGTTTCTATTGTCCTCGCTCGCCCCCACATGATAAAAGTGCTCTTTTGTGAGCAGCGTAAACTGAGCACTATATCGATCCAGCAGCGTGTTGTGACGATACTTATTGCTGTGCCATGTTGAGAGAGCGAATCGCGCAGGCGTAGCTGACAGGTGATGGAATAATTCCTCTTCGTCATTGTCTGACCAGGAGTTATAATAGTCCGTGTGACGCCCAATGTACGGGGGGTCAGCATATATAAAATCTCGACCCTCTGCCTCTTTTATAATCTGTCGAAAATCAGCGCAGACAAAGATCCAGTCGTATTGTTTTGTTGCGCTCTCGATGTACCTTATTTGATTTACGATCTTTGTTACATATGCCTGGGCGAATCTTCTTGGCTTATGGCCAAATGGCACATTATAGCAGCCTTTTTTATTAAAGCGGATGACGCCGTTAAAGCACGATCTACTTAGAAACAGAAAATCAAGCGGGTCACCACTTGTGTTGAAGCGATCACGTATCGCGTAATAATGTGCTTCTCCATGCTGCATGAGCAGGGCACCTTCCTTCTCCAGAAAGAGTTTCGCCCTAAGCGAAGTCACATCGCCATTCTTAATCGCATTGTAAAAGGCAATAATATGAGGGTTCACATCCGCAAAGATGGCCGTATTGGGTCTTACGTTAAAGCCAACCACCCCTGAGCCCATAAAAGGCTCAATCCAGCGCCCGAGCGAAGAGATTTCTACGTGCGCCTTAATCCATTGGATGAGTTTTGTTTTGATGCCTTGGCACTTAATTGGTGGGACATAGGTCTTCACAACTGAATATTCTCCTTACCGGAATGTTGATGAAGAGCGTCTGTGCCGAGCGATGTCTCACCGTTCGCAGATCAGCCTTCCGCCTGATCTTGTTTGTAACTCAGTCGTGTACACTTTGCTATAGATAGATCATGGCTAGCCACACAACACCGCATCAACAACATCTCAGCTAGCCAGGCTCCCCCACTTACTCGGCTGCCCACCAAGGCAGCCGTTTATTGATTCTTGGACACGCACCATGGGTAGGGCGGCAGCCCTGAGGTATTACCCGAGCCCGCCGAGGGCGATGAAGATCACCACACCAAGGCAGAGGTAGCTGCCATAGGCGATATAGTCGGGCGTGGGCCGCCCGACGCGGCGGGCCACAATGATCACCGCCGCAGCGATGCCGGCCATCAGCATGCCGTAGAACAGGGCCGGGGCCAGGTTGGCCACCCCGACGACGGCGCCGATGAAGATCGCCAGGTAGACATCACCCATGCCGAAGGGCGCCGCGTGACCGGGAAAGAGCAGGCGGGCCAGCCCAAAGAGCAGCATGAAGACCGCGCCGGCGGCCAGGGCGCCGAGCGCGATGTTGCGCCAGTCCATGCCTACCAGCGGGCCAACCACCAGGGCCACCAGGGTGGCGCCGAGGATGACGAAGGTGTAGATCCAGCGGTGCAGCCAGTCGATCACGCCGGTGACGATCAGCACGGCGCAGATGAAGGCCAGATAGAAGAAGGCCGGGCTGAGGCCATAGATCTGGTAGATGCGCAGCAGGACAAGGCCGCTGATCAGCTCAGACAGCGGGTAGACCCAGTGGATCGACCTGCCGTCGGCGGCGCGCCCGCGCTGGATGGCCCACCCGGCCAGCGGCAGCAGCTGCCACCAGGCCAGCGACGTGCCCGTGCGCGTGCAGCGCGGCCAGCCAAGCATGCGGCCCTCGCGCGGGATGCGCACGATCAGCACGTTCAGCAGTGATCCCAGGAGCAGGCCGGCGATCAGGATGAGTGCGGCGGTGAGCATGTGAACAATCTACTCCTCCCTTATCGCGTCAGGTGCCGGCGGCGAGGAAGGCCTCCCACATGATTTCAACTGGGGCGGCGCGGCCGGTCCAGCGGGTGAGGGCCAGGGCACCCTGGCGCACCAGCATGCCAGCGCCGTCACGGGTGCGGGCCCCGCAGGCCGCCGCCTCGCGCAGCAGGCGCGTCTGGCGATAGACCATATCGTACACGAGGGCGTGCGCGGCCACCGGCGGGTTCGGCAGGGGCGTCTCGTCGGCCTGCCAGCCCAGCGATGTGGCGTTGATCAGCAGGTCGGCGCTAGCAACGAGCGCTGGCAGGGCGGGGTCATCGAGGGCGATGGCCTGGATGTCGGGCGAGAACGCGGCGAGGTCGGCGGCGAGGTTGGCGGCGCGGCCGAGGCTGCGGTTGGCGATCGTCAGGCGGGCCAGCCCGGCGCCGGCCAGGGCGAAGGCGGCGGCGCGGGCCGCCCCGCTGGCCCCCAGGAGCACCGCCGAGCGCCCTGCCAAAGCCATGCCGCCGTCACGCAGGTCGTCAAGCAGGCCGGGGGCGTCGGTGTTCGCGCCCACCAGGCCGCCTGCGCACCCTTATAGATGGTGTTCACCGCCCCGATCTGCGCCGCCTCAGGCTCAAGCGCGTCGAGCAGGGGGATAACCGCCTGCTTGTGCGGTAGGGTCACGTTGGCACCGAGGTAGCCGGGCTCGCGCAGGGCCGCGATACGGGCCGGCAGGTCGGCCAGAGATGTCTGGGCCGCCGCGTAGCGCAGGTCAAGGCCCAGGTGGGCGAAGGCTGCGTTCTGCATCGCCGGCGAGCGGCTGTGGGCGACCGGGTCGCCGATCAGGATGATATTCATAGAAAAGGGGAGGGTCAAGGGAGGGTTCCCCTCCCTTGAAAACCCTCCTTCTCCTCACTGGCAGGCCAGGTAGTCAGACGCGTAGGTCTGGAACTCGTCGATGTTGGTGGCGAACTTGTGTGAGCCGTCCTTGGCGCAGCTGGCGACGAAGAAGAGGTAGTGCGCAGACTGATCGGGCTGGGCGGCGGCGCGCAGGGCGTCGAGGCCTGGGGCGGCGATCGGGCCGGGCGGCAGACCGGGGTAGCGCCGGGTGTTGTAGGGGCTGTCGATCTGCAGGTCGGTGAGGGTGATCGTCTTGCGCCACCACGAGCGCTCGGCGGCGCTGTAGCCCAGGGCGTACTGTACCGTCGGGTCGGCGCCGAGCTGGCCGCCGCTGACGATCGGCGCGTTCTCCGGCTTGAGGCGGTTCCAGAACACTGCGCTGATCGTCGGCATCTCGCGAGGTAGGGCGGCCTCGCGCTGCACGATTGCGGCCATAGTCACGATCTGGTGGACGGATGCGTTGGTGACGCGCACATCGCGCTCGATCGTGGCGTACTGCTCAGCGAAGCGGTCGAGCATCATCGCGACGATCTTCTCGGCGCTGGCGTCCTTGGCGACACGGTAGGTGTCAGGGAAAAGATAGCCCTCCAGGCTCGCGCCCTTGGGCAGGCCGCTGAGCAGGAAGTATTTATCGCGGAAGCCCTCGCCATCGCGAGCGACGCGCAGGAAGGCGTCGGCGCTGACGACGCCAGTCCTCTCGACGATAGCGGCGACCTCCTCAAGGCGCAGGCCTTCGGGGATGGTGAGCTGTACCTCCTCGATCCTGCCGCTCTGCAGCGCGATCAGGATCTCGCTCATGGTCATGGTTGGGCTGAGGATGTAGCGGCCAGCCTGGAGCTTCCCGTCAAGGCCGCGCAGCCGCGCGAGCAGCGTGAAGAGCGCGGGCTGGTGGATCAGGTTCTCGGAGCGCAGGCGGGTGGCGATATCGGCGGTGGCCTCGCCGGGCGCGACGATAAACTCAACCGGGTCGCCCTCGGCGGTGGCCGGGTTCCGGATTTCGCCCAGAAACACATATCCCACGCAGGACGCCACAAGGGCGATGAGGGCGATACCCAACATCAGGGCGCGGACGTGCCGCATCGACAGGGCCTCCTCTGGTAGCTTCAGAACGGGCGCGCGCGGCCCGAGTGATGGCGTCTCAGCCCTGGCATTATAGCACGCTGACTTTGGCTGCCCCTTGCCTCGATGACCCTGCCCTAGATCCGCTCCTGCGGCCTTCGCGGCGATGGCAATCATTGATTGTTGGGTGTGGCTTTTTGGTAGGGCTTTCCTGGGCGAGAAGGTATACTATGCCAATCGGCATAGTATGTTTCATGTCTCGTTCAGTATAATAGGCCCTGGTCAGCTATAGCAATCCTACGCCAATTGTGAAGCCCGCGCTGCGTCCATGCCCTCTGCCCGGTGGCTGAAGCCACGGGCTACGGGTACGAAGGCCGCCTGCGCGGCCTGGAGCAGCCGGCGCAGGCCGGCTTCGTCACCCAAGAGCCGGGGGCTTCAGCCCCCCGGCTTCACGACCGCGATAGGATTGCTATAGCTTCGCTTGTCGTACACGAGAAGCTCAATCGCTTGGGTTGAATACGGACGATGCCGCCTTGGATAAACTTCTTGCACAAAAAGTTGCGATGTACTATTGAGGTTAGGACTATCGTACGGCGTGATGATCTCCAAGCCCTCACGGATTTGCTGTGTACGTACTTTTTTGTACTCCAATATTAGCTTGGTATTGCCTTGGTAATATAAATATGTACATAACAAAAGGCATACCAGATCCCCCGACATTCCCCCGTACAAATGAACAAAGCTTTACTCTGTGGCATATCCTATTCGCCATGATTTCATCTCCGAGACTTATGATTCCCTGAACGCACACGAGCGATATATCCTGTTAATGCTCGCGATATATAATCACCGTAGTGGCTTGACAGCCAGTATGGTTGCTCGGTAGTTGATAAGGAGCGTAGCGCATGAATCGTCGCCAGGGTTGGATGTTATTAAGTCTTGGGCTCATCCTGGCCCTCGGCACCGGCGCGCTGGTGTTCTTTCTGCTTCAGCAGCAGCAGCGCGATCTTTCTATCGAGGCCCAGCGAATGGCAGCTTCCGCCCAGGCGGTGCCGGTCGTCGCCACGATGGATATCCCGGTGGCCGCCCGGCCGCTCCTGCCGGGATCTGTCATCGGCAGCGGCGATGTGCTGCTCAAGCACTTCCCGCTCGACCTCGTGCCAGTCTCAGCGATCACCAGCACCATCAGCCTGGAGAACCAGGTCCTGATTGCGCCGATCGGCCAGGGCGAGACGTTCAGTACCGCAAAGCTGGTCGGCGGCGCGGCGGGCACCGTGAGCCAGCAGATCCCGGCCGGCCACGTGCTCTTCGCCTACCCGGTCGGCGATCTGCTTACCCAGGTGGACGTCATATCAGCTGGGGATCACCTCGATATGCTGATCACCCTGCCTGTGGCCACCGCCGGCACGGTCGCTGACGCCGCCGCCGCCGCCGCTGCGGGCACCACAACTACAACCACAGCTATCGCCACGCCCCGTGATGTGACAGCCTACACGCTCCAGAATATCAACATCTTCAAGGTGCTGCGGCCAGGTACCGACAACACCCAGCCGCCGACAGCGCTCCTGCTCTCGCTGACGCCAGAGGATGTGCTGCTGCTCAAGCGGCTGAGAGACTCGGGCGGCAAGATCGACCTGGTTCTACGCCCGTTTACAGATCAGACGCCGGTCGAACTCCCGCCGGTTGACAACGAGGTGCTGATCTCTCGCTACGGCCTGCGCTAGCTCCTTGTTTTATAGATATGCGATATGGCCCGTTTAAGAAGCGGGATCCCCCGTTCACATATCCCTGCTTTATATCACCGAACTGAAAGGGAATCCCCGTGGCTGTAGATGAGACCATCCGCGTTGTCGTCGTGACAATGCCTGATCAGATCGACCAGGACTGGATCGCCCGGCTGGGCCAGGACTCGCGCGTCGGCT
>JBAXES010000155.1:0-8119 GCA_037140315.1 Chloroflexales bacterium | reverse complement strand
ATCCTGATGCAGTGCAATTGCCTGAACGGTAACGTACGCTGAAACCTTGTCTGAATGTTGAATTCAGCATTCAGCATTCAGCATTCAGCATTCAACATTCAGCATTCAGATAGAGTGTTCTATGAGCAACGCGCAGGCGCTACCGGCGGATGGGTCTGCCGCCCCCCAGCGGCGATTCGGGCTAGAGTACAAGTGGCTGGTGGTGATCGCCGTCATCTTCGGCATCTTCACCTCAGTGCTCGACTCCACGATCGTCAACATTGCGATCTCCAAGCTCCAGACCGTCTTCGGGGCCAGCCTCGACCGCATCCAGTGGGTCTCGACCGGCTACACGCTGGCCCTGACGGTGAGCATCCCGATCTTTAGCTACATGGCCGACCGCTTCGGCATCAAGCGCATCTACCTGATCTCATCGGGGCTCTTTGTCTTCGCCTCGGCCCTGTGCGGGCTAGCCTGGAGCCTGGAGAGCCTGGTCTTCGCACGCATCCTGCAGGGGCTGGGGGGCGGCGCGCTCATGCCGCTGGCCACCGCCCAGATCTACGCCGAGTTCCCGCCCTCCGAGCGCGGGCGCGCCGCCGCCACGCTGGGCGTGCCGGTGCTGCTCGCCCCGGCCCTCGGCCCGACCATCGGCGGCTTCATCATCCAGTACGCCGACTGGCGCCTGATCTTCTACCTCAACGTGCCGATCGGGATCGTGGGCGTGCTCGTCGGGATGTTCATCCTGCGCGAGCGCCGCGCGCCAACCGTCCGCCCGCTCGACGTGCCGGGGCTGATCCTCTCGACCATGGGCTTCGCCTCGCTGGTCTACGGCATCGCCGAGGCCGGCTCCAAAGGCTGGGACTCGCTGACCGTCGCGGGCTTTATGGGCTTCGGGCTGCTCTGCATCATCCTGCTCACGATCGTCGAGCTCGGCACGCCCACGCCGCTGCTCGACCTGCGCCTGATGCGCGACTGGAACTTCACCTTCGGCAACCTGCTGACCTGGACGCTCCAGATCGGCCTGTTCGGCGCATTGTTCCTGCTGCCGATCTTCCTGCAGAGCCTGCGCGGCCTGAGCCCGGTGCAGGCCGCCCTGGTGCTCATGCCGTCGGCCCTGCTGACTGCAGTCATGCTGCCGGTCGGCGGGATCCTGGTGGACAAGATCGGGGCAAAGCCGGTGATCATCACCGGGGCGGCGGCCCTGGCGCTCACCAGCTACGCGCTCTCGCACCTCACGCTCCAGACGCCGTTTGAGACGCTGCAGATCTGGCTGCTCGGGCGCAGCGTCGCGCTGTCGTTCACGCTCCAGCCGGCCCAAGTGGTGGCCCTCTACAATGTGCCGAAGGAGTCTATGGCCCGGGCGGTCGCCCTGCTGAACCTGCTGCGCCAGGTGGTCGTCGCGTTCGGGACCGCCCTGCTCTCGACGTACGTGCAGAACAAGACGCCAGTCCACTTCGCACACCTGGCCGAGCGGATCACCCCGGCCTCGCCCACCGGCCAGATTATCGGCAGGCTGGCGGCGCTCTACCAGAGCCGGGGGCTCGACACCGCGCACGCCCAGGCGGCCGCGCTGCGCCTGATCGGGCTCCAGGTGCGGCTCCAGGCGACCATCCTCGGGTTCCGCGACGCCTTCCTGCTGACGGCCATGATCGTGTCCTGCGGCGGGCTGATCGCTATGCTGCTCCGCCCCGCCCGTCGCCAGGCCAGCGCGGCCCCAGCTGAGCACGAACCAATGATCATGGAGTGATATCAAGCCCAGCTGGATAGTGTGGGTTCTTCCCGGCGGGCTGCGCCCCGCCAAACCTCCCCGCTACACACACGAACATGTTGAGAGAGGAAAAGACCATGACGGCCATAACGATTGAGTACCAGATGGGGTGCGGCGGGCGCGATATCGCCCGGCTGCTTGCGGGGCAGATCGGCTTCAGCTACGTGGATCGTGAGATTGTGCAGAGCGTCGCGCAGGAGCTGGATGTCGCCGAGGACTCGGCCGAGCAGCACGACGAGCGGATCGAGGGCCTGCTGGAGCGCACTATGACGATGCTCTGGGCCGCCGGCGAGGTGACCGGGGGGGCATCATCGGCCGAGGGCGCGCTCGCGATGATCGACGACATCGTCTACCATCAGACGACCTGCAAGGTGATCGAGGCCGCGGCGCGCCGGGACAAGGCGGTGATCGTCGGGCATGGCGCGAGCTTCGCCCTGGCCGGCTGGCAGGATGTGCTGCACATCGGGCTGTACGCGCCGCTGGAGCGACGGGTGACAACGATCATGGGGCGGATGAATGTCGACCACGCCGAGGCGCTGCGCCGCGTCACGAAGCGCGATCACGACCGCGCCCGCTACATCAAGCAGTTCTACCACGCCAACTGGCGCGAGGCCGACCACTACCACCTTATGATTGACACGGCGATATTCGCGCCCGATCAGGTCACCGACCTGATCGTGCAGGCGTGGCGCACGAGCGTCATTGGGGAAGCTGCCCGCGCGAGGCAGGCGCGCTAAGCTAGAGGGCCTCCCGCACGCGGGCGACAACGAACTTCAGGTAGCGCCCCTCGGGGAAGCTGACCGGCACCGGGTGGTCGGCGGGCTGGCCGATATCGTAGACGATCTGGGCGCGGCGCTGGGCGGCGGCGGCGGCATCGCCGAGCATGGTGCGGAACGGCTCGGGGCCAACCTGGCTGGTGCAGCTCGCAGTGACCAGCAGGCCGCCGGGCTCCACGCAGCGCATGGCCAGCGTGTTGAGGCGCGCGTAGGCGCGCAGGGCGGCGAAGGCGCTGCCCTTGGCGCGGGCGAAGCTGGGCGGGTCGAGGATCACCATCTGGAAGCGCCGACCCGCCTTCACATAGCCGTCCAGCAGGCTGAAGCAGTCCTCGGTGACAAAGCTATGACGCCGGGCGTCAAGCCGGTTCAGGGCGATGTTATCGGCGGCCGCCTCGGCCAGGCCCCGGCCAATATCGACGCTGGTCACCGCGTTGGCGCCGCCGCGCAGCGCGTAGAGCGAGAAGCCGCCGGTGTAGGCGAAGCAGTTCAGCACCGTCAGGCCGCTGGCCAGCGTTTCGATCGCGCGCCGGTTCTCGCGCTGATCCAGGAACAGGCCGGTCTTCTGGCCCTGGCGCAGGTCGGCGCGGCAGTAGAGCCCGTGCTCCTCGATCACCAGGTCGACCGGCGGCAGATCGCCCCAGATCGGGCGGAGTCCGGCGGCGGGGGCCGGGGAGCCGGGCTCGCCGCCGGACTCGTCATCGTCCTGGGGGCGCTGGTGGAGGGCCACGCCGCGCAGCTCCGGGTCGCAGCCGCGCATAGCGGCGGCCACCGAGGCCACAATCGTCTGGATGCTCTCGGCGTAGGTGTGGATCACGGCGTAGTCGCCGTAGCGATCCACAACCATGCCCGGCAGGCCATCGCCCTCGCCGTAGATCCAGCGGTAGGCGCTGGTGGCCGGGGCGCCGTTGCGGATGGCGGCGCGATTCTCCCACGCCTCCCAGACCCGCTCGCCGATCCAGTCGGCGTCGGGCACGCCCTGGCGGCTAAACAAGCGCACGGCGATCGCGCTGCGGACATCCCACAGGCCATAGGCGACCCAGCCACCGCAGCGGACGCGCACCCACTGGCCTGAGCGCAGCCGCTCGCCGCCCGACACGTGGTTGCGGTAGATCCACGGGTGGCCCTGCTGGAGCCGCGCCCGTAGGCTGGGGTCGACGGTGATCTCGGGGGTGTTCATAATGTTGAATGTTGAATGTTGAATGTTGAATGTTGAACACCAGCATTCAACATTCAACATTCATCCGACGGTTGATCCGCTCTCGGCAAGCTTGCCCTTGCCGAAGGCGGCCTCGGCGGTGCGGGGGCGGATGGCCACATTTCGACCGACGCAGGCCCCCTCGGGGATCTGCGCCTGGCAGCCAACCAGGGTCAGGCCAGTATTCAGGCGATCAGGCGCATCATAGTTCGGCGTATTATCCTCGCCATCGCCCAGCAGCACGCCCGCGCCGATCCGCACGCCCTCGTCCACCACGCAGCGGTCAATCACCACGTCGGGGCCGATCCAGGCGTCGCCGAAGATCACCGAGTCGCGCACCACCGCGCCGGGCGAGACGTAGACACCGGGCGAGAGCACTGAGCGCACCACGCTGCCCTGCACCTGGCAGCCGTCGCTGAGCAGGCTGTTCTCAACCCGCGCGTCGGGGCCGATCTGCACGCCCGGCCGGTCGGCGCTGGTGGTGTGGATCACCCACTCGGGGTCGTACAGGTCGAGGGCCGGCGTCTCGGCGAGCAGGGCCATGTTCGCCTCGTAGAACGCCTGGACCGTGCCGACATCGGCCCAGTACCCCTGGAAGTTATAGGCGTAGGCGTTAGCCTTGCCGATGATCTTGGGCAGCAGATGGCGCCCGAAGTCAGCGTCGTCGTCCTTCGCCAGCAGGTTGAGCAGGTACTGCTTGCGGAAGACGTAGATACCCATCGAGGCCAGGCTCGAGATCGAGCGGCGCGGCTTCTCGACGAAGCGGTCGACCCGACCGTCGCTACCCACCGAGACGATCCCGTAGCGGCGGACATCGTGGGGGCTGACGTTATGCACCGCCATGGTCACATCGGCGCCGCGCTCCTCGTGGAGCTGGAGCAGCGGCGTGTAGTCCATCTTGTAGATATGGTCGCCGGCCAGCAGCAGCACCGCATCGACGGCCTGCTCCTCGACAAAGTCGCGGTTATAGCGCACGGCGTCGGCGGTGCCGCGCTGCCAGCCGCCACCATCGGGCGTAGGCGAGGGGTGCAGCAGCCGCAGCCCGCCCTGGGCGCGGTCGAGGTCCCAGGGCCGACCGACGCCGAGGTGGGCGTGCAGCGAGCGGGGGCGGTACTGGGTGAGCACGCCGACGTTAGAGATCCCCGAGTTCACGCAGTTCGAGAGCGTGAAGTCAACGATCTTGAACTTGCCGCCGAAGGGCACGGCCGCCTCGGTGCGCTCGGCGGTGAGCACAGAGAGGGCGGGCGAGTCGCCGCCGGCGAGAATGAGTGCGAGTGTGCGAAGCATATTCTTCTGTGCCCATTGTAGAGACGCCCCGGCGGGGCGTCTCTACAATGGGCATTAAATCGTCTCCCCCGACGCCACATCGCCGCCCGGAAAGTCCTCGGTGTCGCGGTCGGCGTTGATCACCACATTTCGACCGACGCTGATGCCGGGCGGGATGTGGGCCGACTTACCGATCACCGAGACCCCGGTGTTGAGCTTGTCGGGCGCCTGCGCGTTGGGCACCGTCAGGTCGTCGCCGAAGCCGAGGTGCGCGCCGGCGCCCACCACCACCTGCTTATCGACGATCACCCGGTCGAGCACGGCACCCGGCCCGATCCAGGTGTCGTTCATCACCACACTGTCGCGCACGATCGCCCCTGGCGATACGTACACCCCGGGCGAGAGCACCGAGCGCTCCACCGTGCCGCGGATGCTACAGCCATTGCAGACGATCGACTGGCTGACGCGGGCCTGCGGGCCGATCTTCACCGGCGGGCGCTCCTCGCTGCGCGTGCGGATCACCCAGTCCTTATCAAAGAGGTCGAAGTCCAGCGCCGGGTCGAGCAGCTGCATGCTGGTCTCCCAGTACGACTGGATAGTGCCAACATCAACCCAGTAGCCCGAGAAGTGGTGGGCGAAGACGCGGTCCTCGGCGACCATGGCCGGGATCACATTCTTGCCAAAGTCGATCCGCGGCTTGTCGTCGCTGCCCTCAGAGAGCCGCGCGATCAGGGCGTCGGCCGTAAAGACATAGATACCCATCGAGGCCAGGTTGCCCTTGTCGCGGTTCTTCGGCTTCTCGGTGAACTCAACG
Source organism: Chloroflexales bacterium (assembly GCA_037140315.1). Taxonomy (GTDB): domain Bacteria; phylum Chloroflexota; class Chloroflexia; order Chloroflexales; family Chloroflexaceae; genus Oscillochloris. The sequence continues at coordinate 2,321 of JBAXES010000155.1, read as the reverse complement.
ATCCGGTTGGACTCATCGGTGGTCATGATCCCGAAGCGGTCGGTCTCATCGAGCGGCACCTCCATCACGCCAACCGTGAGGTCACACTGGTTGCGCAGGTGGGTGGCGACAATAGCGCCGTAGTCCATCTTGTAGATATGGTCGCCAGACAGGATCAGCACCAGGTCGGCGCGGCGCTCGCGGATGAAGTTCAGGTTCTGGTAGATCGCGTCCGACGTGCCGCGGTACCACGACTCATCATTGCGGCCCTGGTAGGGCTGGAGCAGCTGCACCCCGCCGCGGGCGCGGTCGAGGTCCCACGGCTTGCCGATCCCGATATGGTCATTCAGAGAATGGGGCCGGTACTGGGTCAGCACGGCCACATCGAAGATCCCCGAGTTGACACAGTTCGAGAGGGTGAAGTCAATAATACGAAACTTACCGGCGAAGGGCACTGACGGCTTAGCGCGCTTCTCTGAGAGCACGCTCAGGCGAGTCCCTTCGCCGCCGGCCATAATCATCGCGACGACGCGCATAGCGCTCCTCTGACACTATTGAGGGAAACCTATGGGCTAGCCCGATTGTACTCGCAAATGGGGGGATGTGCAAAGTACGTGTAGCAACTTTGACGCGCCCTAGGGGCTATGGTATACTCGCTCGGGTAAGCGGCAAGACAGATGGACGTAAGGATAGGCGCAGTTGCAGGGTGACACCTACAGCCCAAGAGCGACCACCGGCGGCCCCACGCAGGGCCTGGACACCGTGCGCCGTCGCCCGCGTCGTTCGCAGCCAGCCAACTGCCCTGGCTAGTCGCGCTTGCCCACCGTGAGGTTATCAAGCCAGCATTGCCAGAGCGCAAGCTGGCTTCTTTTATGCACTTTTTCTGCCCGGAGGGCGCCAGCGCAATCTCCGTGAGCATCAGGAGCGTACCACCCATGAGGGGACGATGACCCACCTCTACCTGATCCGCCACGGCGAGGCCGAGGCGAACATCAAGCCAATCGTCGCCGGGATGAAGGGCGACGCGGGGCTCACGCCGCGCGGCAGATCGCAGGCCGAGCGCCTGCGCGATCGGCTGGCCCGCACCGCCGAAATCGCCATCGACGTGCTGATCGCGAGCACCCTGCCACGCGCCCGGCAGACCGCCGAGATCATCCAGCCGGCTCTGGGCCTGCCGATCATCTTCGACGATGCGGTGCAGGAGCTGTACACCGGCGAGGCCGATGGCATGACCAACGCCGAGGCCTGGGCGAAGTACGGCACGCCGGACTTCGACGCCGCGCCGCTGCGGCCGATCGCCCCCGGAGGCGAGAGCTGGGGCAGCTTCACCCTGCGCGTCGCCGCCGCCCTCACCCGGATCACCAGCGAGCACGCCGACAAGCGGATCATGATCGTCTGCCACGGCGGGGTGATCGACAACTCGTTCACCCACTTCTTCCAGATGCCCAGCCTGGTGCTGCCGCCCACCGACTTCCACACCCGCAACACCAGCATCACCCACTGGGAGCGCGTAGACCGCCGCGGCCGACTGCTCTGGCGGCTCAACTCCTACAACGACATCGAGCACCTCCACGGCATCGGAGCCTTCGAGTCGGTGCGCTGGGAGGATATCGACCCCAGCCACATCGCGTCGCCGGTGCCGACCGAGGAGTGAACAGCGCAGTGGGAGGGTCTCAGGGAGGGCCTGCCCTGCCTGAACATATCCTTCATCCCAATGTATTCGGATGGCTCTAAGGATGACAAGCATGACCATCACCTTCTTGGAAGACGGCCACGCGGCCAGCCCCGCCGGGTGGGGCGCGGCGACGGCGCAGTGCGGGATCAAGTACAAGGGCCGCGACGACCTGGCCCTGCTGGTGAGCGACCGACCGTGCAGCGCGGCGGCGATCTTCACCACCAATCAGGTGAAGGCGGCCCCCGTGCGCTACGATATGGAGCTGATGCGGCGCAGCCCCGCCAGCCTGCGCGCCGTGGTGATCAACGCCGGCAACGCCAACGCCTGCACCGGCCCCGCCGGCGATGCGGCGGCGGTGGCGATGGCCCAGGCCGTCGAGTCGGCCCTGGCTCTGTCTGTTGATACGGTATTTGTTATGTCAACTGGAACCATCGGCGTGCCCATGCCGGTGGCGAAGGTGCTGGGCGGGATCGCGGCGGCGGCGGCGGCGCTCGCGCCGAGCCACGGCCCGGCGGCGGCGCGGGCGATCATGACCACCGACACCCGGCCCAAGCACTGCGCCGCCCGCGTCGAGCTGCCCTCGGGCCACACCGTCACCATTGGCGGTATGACCAAGGGCGCCGGGATGATTCACCCGAACATGGCCACCCTGCTCGCCACCATCACC
>JBAXES010000154.1:0-8136 GCA_037140315.1 Chloroflexales bacterium | reverse complement strand
GGCCTGGTGTTCGGTCTGCTGATCGGCTTCGGTATCCTCTAATTCATCCATCAGGGCCCCACCGTCGCTACACAGCTGGGCGTCGATGGGCAAGATGAGGAGTAGACAGTGGAAAAGCTGGGCATCAATTGGGGCTTGCTGATAGGGCAGATCATCAATGTGATCTTCCTGGTCTGGCTGCTTAGCCAGTTCCTCTACAAGCCGATCCTGAACATGCTGAGTGAGCGCACTCGGCGCGTCCAGGACAGCCTGAGCGAGGCGGATCAGGTGAAGCAGCAGCTCGCGAACGCGAAGAAGGACTACGAGGCTGAGCTGGCGAAGGCGCGCCAGGAGGCGGCGGGGATCGTGGCCCAGGCTCAGGAGCGGGCGAAGTCGCAGGAGGCCGAGATCATCGCTCAGGCCCGCCGCGAGTCCGACCGGATCCGTGAGGAGGCCCGCACCACCGCATCGCAGGAGCGCGACACGCTGCTGAGCGATGCGAAGAGCAAGATCGCTGAGCTGGTGACGCTGACGGCGACGCGCGTGCTCGGGGCTGAGCTTCAGGCTAAGGGCCACGATACGCTGATCGCCGAGTCGCTGGCCGCCCTGGATCGCCGGAACTAGAGGGCGCTGCCCAGCCCGTGGGCTGTGTGGGGGGCGCACGCCCCCTCCACCGCCGGTGAGCGCTGGGAGACCCTGAAGATGGATAACGATATGGCAACCACAGTTGATGCCAAGGCGATTGCAGGGGCGCTCTATGAGTCGCTCATCGGCACGGCGCTCGAGCAGCTTCAGACCGCGGCCACGAAGCTCACCGGGGCGGGCGGCGGTGATCTGGCCCAGCGCATCGACGCCGCCCTCCCCGCCGGTGCCCTGCCGCAGGTGCGGAACTTCCTGCTTGGCCTCGCCAGCGAGGGCCTGCTCGATCAGGTTGGGAATGTGGCCCAGGCGTTTGGCAGCCTCACCGCTGGCACGTCCGCCCGGGCCCTTGACGCCCTGATCACCAGCGCGGTTGCCCTCAACCCTGCCCAGCAGGAGTCGGTCGTCGCGGATCTGCGCGCGCGCTACGGCGATCTGAAGGCCACCTTCGCGGTGGACGCTTCGCTCATTGGCGGCCTGGTCATCCGCATCGGTGACCGGGTGCTCGATAATAGCCTGCGCACACGCCTCAGCGCTGTCCAGCGCAATATGCTCACCAGCTAGGAGCCTATCCGGCGAACCCGGATAAGGCGGGGTTTGGGGGGAGGGTTTCGCCCTCCCCGGCCCCTCCCCGAAGATATGCGGAGCACTCACTATGACTATTACTGACGATCTTATCTCCCGGCTCAAGGCCGGGATTACTGCTGGAGTTGACCTGAAGCCGCGCCAGGTGGACGTGGGCACCGTCGTCTCGGTCGGCGACGGCGTCGCGCGCATCGAGGGCCTGGAGCGCGTGGTGGCCGCCGAGCTGCTGGAGTTCCCGGTGAAGGAGGGTCGCAGCGAGGCGATCTTTGGGATCGCGCTGAACCTCGACCGGAACAGCGTCGCCGCGATCGTGCTCGGTGAGTCCGAGTCGATCGCCGAGGGCGACCAGGTGAACTCGACCGGCCAGGTGATCTCGGTGCCGGTGGGCCAGAGCCTGCTCGGTCGGGTGGTCAACGCCCTCGGCCAGCCGGTGGACGGCAAGGGCCCGATCAACAGCGAGACGCTGCGCCCGATCGAGCGCATCGCCCCCGGCGTGATCACCCGCAAGTCGGTGGATACCCCGGTGCAGACGGGCATCGTCGCGATCGACGCGCTCATCCCGATCGGCCGCGGCCAGCGCGAGCTGATCATCGGCGACCGCCAGACCGGCAAGACGGCTGTGGCGATCGACGCCATCCTCAACCAGAAGGGTCAGGGGATGGTCTGCATCTACGTGGCGATCGGCCAGCGCCGCGCGCAGATCGCCCAGGTGGTGGGCGCGTTCGAAAAGTACGGCGCCCTCGACTATACGATCGTCGTCGCCGCCTCGGCCTCTGAGTCGGCCGCGCTCCAGTATATCGCCCCCTACGCCGGCTGCGCGATAGGTGAGGAGATCATGGAGAATGGCGTGATGGTGGACGGTAAGCTCGTCAAGGACGCCCTGATCGTCTACGACGACCTGAGCAAGCACGCCGTGGCCTACCGCCAGGTCTCGCTGCTGCTGCGCCGCCCCCCCGGCCGCGAGGCCTACCCCGGCGATGTGTTCTACCTGCACTCGCGCCTGCTCGAGCGCGCCGCCCGCCTGAACGCGGAGAACGGCGGCGGCTCGCTCACCGCCCTGCCGGTGATTGAGACCCAGGCCAACGATGTGTCGGCCTACATCCCCACCAATGTGATCTCGATCACCGACGGTCAGATCTACCTTGAGGCCGACCTGTTCAACGCAGGCCAGCGCCCGGCCCTGAACGTCGGCGTCTCGGTCTCGCGCGTGGGCAGCTCGGCCCAGACCCGGGCCATGCGCACGGTGGCCGGCAAGCTGAAGGGCGAGCTGGCTCAGTTCCGCGACCTGGCGGCCTTCGCCCAGTTCGCCTCTGACCTGGACGCCACGACGAAGGCGCAGATCGAGCGCGGCCAGCGCCTCCAGGAGCTGCTCAAGCAGCTGCAGTACAACCCGCTGCCGGTGGCCGACCAGGTGGCCATGCTCTACGCCGCGAACAATAATTACCTCGATGACGTGCCGGTCGCCCAGATCACCAAGTGGCGCGACGACTTCCTGGCCTTCCTGAAGACGGCCCACCCCGAGGTGCGCAAGCTGATCGATGACAACAAGCTGGATCGTAAATTCCCCAGCGATGAGGTCAAGAAGGCGCTCGAGTCGTCGATCAAAGAGTTCAAGACCACTAGCAACTACAGTTAATGTTGAATGTTGAATGTTGAATGTTGAATGCAGGGCATTCAGCATTCAACATTCAGCATTCAACATTCGCACGGAGTGCGATATGGCGAGCAGCCGAGAGATCAAGCGGCGCATCCGCTCGGTAAAGAATGTAGCCCAGATCACCCGCGCGATGGAGATGGTCGCGGCCTCGAAGATGCGTCGCGCCCAGCGCAATGTGCTCGCGGCACGCCCATACGCGGATCGTATGCGCGACCTGATCGGCGAGCTGACGGTGCGCGCGGTGGGCGGGGCGCGGAAGGGCACGCTCCTTGAGCAGCGCGAGAACGTGCGGCGCGTCGGGCTGATCATCGTGACGCCTGACCGCGGCCTGTGCGGCAGCCTGGTCGCCAACGTGCTGCGGCGGGCCACGCGGTTCATCATCGATCAGCGCGCCCAGGGCCGCGAGGCCGATGTCTTTGTCTATGGAAAAAAGGGGCGCGACTTCATCACCCGTACGGGCTACACCCTCGCGGGGCAGATGGTGAAGATCGGCGACGCGCCGAAGATCGAGGATATTCTCGGCGTGGCGATAGATGCGGTCAAGGGCTTCGAGTCGGGGCAGTACGATGAGCTCTATATGATCTATAGCGAGTTCATCAACACCCTGGTGCAGCGGGCGGCGCTCAAGCAGCTCGCGCCGGTGGAGGCCACCGAGCCGGTGAGCACGGGCCGCTCGGACTTCACCTACGAGCCGAGCCAGGAGGAGGTGCTCCAGGAGCTCCTCCCGCGCTATGTGGAGTCGCAGATCTACCAGGCGATCCTGGAGTCGATCGCGAGCTTCTACTCGGCGCAGATGGTGGCGATGCGTAACGCCACCAAGAGCGCAAAGGATCTGGTGAAGGATCTGACCCTCACCTTTAATAAGGCCCGTCAGGCCGCGATCACTAAAGAGGTCAGCGAGATCGCGTCCGGCGCAGCCGCCCTCGCAGAGTAGCAACCAACCGGGGCGGCGGCTGCCCCCCGATGGAGGATTACATGTCGCACGGAAAAGGGACGATCGTCGAGATTATTGGCGTGGTGATCACCGCCAAGTTCCCGCTTGGCCAGGTTCCAGAGATCTATAACGCGCTGGAGATCCCGCTGGAGGGCGGCAAGCGCCTGGTCTGTGAAGTCCAGCAGCAGCTCGGCAATGGCTATGTGAAGGCGGTGGCCATGGGCACCACCGACGGCCTGCGCCGCGGCCTCGATGTGGTTGACGCCGGGCGCGCGATCTCGGTGCCGGTTGGCCCGGCCACCCTGGGGCGCGTGTTTAGCGTGCTCGGCGACCCGATCGACGGCGAGGGTGCGATCCCCGCAGCGGTCGAGCGTCGGCCCATCCATCGCGCGCCGCCCTCATTTGAGGAGCAGAGCACCGAGGCCCAGGTCTTCGAGACCGGGATCAAGGTGATCGACCTGGTCGCCCCCTTCACCCGCGGTGGGAAGACCGCCATCTTCGGCGGCGCCGGCGTGGGGAAGACGGTGGTGATCCAGGAGCTGATCGCCAACATCGCGAAGGAGCAGTCGGGCTTCTCCGTCTTCGCCGGCGTGGGCGAGCGCTCGCGCGAGGGCAATGACCTGATCGCCGAGATGAAAGAGGCCCAGATCGATGAGAAGACCACCGTCTTCGATAAGACGGTGATGGTCTTCGGCCAGATGAACGAGCCGCCGGGTGCCCGTCTGCGGGTGGGCCTGACGGCCCTGACCATGGCGGAGTACTTCCGCGACGAGGGCCGCGACATCCTGCTCTTCGTCGATAACATTTTCCGCTTCGTGCAGGCAGGCTCCGAGGTGTCGTCGCTGCTGGGCCGCATGCCCTCGCAGGTGGGCTATCAGCCGACGCTGGGCACCGAGATGGGTGAGCTCCAGGAGCGGATCACCTCGACGAAGCGCGGCTCGATCACCTCGATGCAGGCGGTGTACGTGCCCGCCGACGACTACACCGACCCGGCCCCGGCCACGGTGTTCGCCCACCTCGACGCGACGATCTCGCTCGAGCGCGGCATCGCCGAGCGCGCGATCTTCCCGGCGGTGGACCCGCTGGCCTCGACCTCGCGCATCCTCGACCCGAACATCGTGGGCGAGGAGCACTACCGCGTGGCCCAGGATGTCAAGCGTGTGCTGCAGCGCTACCGCGACCTGAAGGACATCATCGCCATCCTGGGCATGGAGGAGCTGGGCGACGACGATAAGCTGACCGTGTCGCGCGCGCGCAAGATCGAGCTGTTCTTCTCGCAGCCCTTCACGGTGGCCCAGCAGTTCACCGGTCGCCCCGGCAAGTATGTGCCGGTGGCCGATACGGTGAAGAGCTTCGCCCGCGTGCTTGCCGGCGATGGCGACCACATCCCCGAGAGCTTCTTCTACATGCAGGGTGGCTTCGACGAGGTGCTGGCGGCCTACGACGCCTCTCAGAAGTAATTGTAGGGGCGAAGCATTCGTATGTGTCGCAAGACGACACATACGAATGCTTCGCCCCTACCGGATGACACACATATGCCGATGCATCTTGAGATCGTGACCGCTGAGCGCGTTGTCCTCTCCGAGGAGGTCGATCAGGTCAATGCGCCGACCCGCGATGGCCGGGTGGGTATCCTGCCGCGGCACGAGCCGCTGATGACCGTCCTTCAGGCCGGCGAGCTCACCATCATCAAAGGTGGTGAGCGGATACCCTTCGCGCTCTCGGGCGGCTTTATGGAGGTGCTGTCGAGCCGGGTGACGATCCTGGCCGACACTGTGGAGCGGGCCGATGAGATCGACGAGGAGCGCGCCCTGCGATCGCGGGTGGCGGCTGAGGAGCGCCTGAAGAGCGCCCAGACCGACCGCGATATGGCCCTGGCTGAGGCGAAGCTGCGCAAGGAGCTTGTGCGCCTGCGCGTCGCCCAGATGAAGAACATCCGCCGCGGGTAGGGCCGAGGCATCGGCCCTACGGCCACGTCGATAATCGCGGGCGAGAGGGCATCCTCCCGCCCGCGATTATGTGTGCGCGGCATGGGCTCTGCCGCACTTCCCGTGCAGATGGTGCTGATCAAGATGCACGGGCTAACACACGTTGGCGTAACAAGTCGAACTTGGCACGCCCATAGTGGAGTAGGCGGCCAGCGAGATACCTTTCGGCTCTTTTCCAACCGCCCCTCCCCGAACCGTGCGTGCAGTTGGGTGGGCCGCCAGCGAGTTACCTCGAAGGGCACTTTTCCAACGGCCCCCCGCCGAACGACGCATGACCGTTTCCGTATCACGTCGCTCTCCAGTGACCTAGTTCGTGAGTGCTGGTCCGTCGTAGCGCCCGGAGTGGATGGCGTTGTGAAGCGAGAGTTCCATGACCCGTTTGAGGGCGGCCAGGCGGTGAAGGTTGTATGCCAGTGCATCAGATGAACGGGTTTGCCATGGCGCAGGTATTTCGTTCGGCGGCTACTTCAACTCGGCCGTGTACGCCGATGGGCCTAGCCTGCTCGACCGCACCGCCGATGCGACGGGCGGGCTGGTCGCCGCGGTGATTGATCGCCACCGGGCGACTGTGATGCTAGAGGCGCGCTGAGGGCGCGGATCTTACCCAGACTCTGCGGCGAGCGCCTGGGTGAGTCCGGCGCCTTTGTCGGCAGCGTAGCCCCCTTCGCTGCGCCAGGAGATCTGTCCGCTGCGGTTGACGAGCAGGATCGTGATGGTCTCCGGGCTGCGGATCTGGAGCGCCGCGATGACGTTTGCCACGTTGGTGTAGACGGTCAGCGTGCGCTCACGCACCGCCGGGCTGGGGATAGCGACGGCCATCCCGCCGTCGATGAAGGGGCGCATGAGGCTGTAGCCGCTGGCGAGCACGGGCACCTCGTAGGCGCGCAGGTCGGGGTGGGCGGCCAGCAGCGGCTCGAGGGCGGGAAACCACGAGTCAGCCAGCTGCTGGTGCTCGCGGCGGAAGGCGACGATCACCACATTGCGCACGCCGGCAAATGCCGCAGGCAGCGCGAGCGTGCGCCCGTTCAGGTTCCGCGCCTGGAGCGGCGGGAAGACGGCAGATAGGTCGGTTGCGCGTACCGTTGACATAGAACAACTCCTCTGTGTGGCACGCCGTGAATTATGGGCGGCGCGCTTCGAAACGTACGTCTGGGTAGGATTCGGCTGGCCCATCCAGCAGCGCGGCCGGCTGGCCTTTCAGGTGCCGGTCGAAGAACGCGACCGTGTAGGCGTTGATGATCATGTGCGCCCGCTGCGCATTGATCGGCCCGGTGAGGCCCAGCGGGGCGGTAAGCGGAGACCAGTTTGGGATGTCCATCAGGTTGCTGTGGAACATCCCGGCTACCTGCACGAAGTACCCAGCGCTCCGCAGGTGCTGGTACACGGCGCGCATCGTCATCAGGTGGGCGGCGATCTCCTCCTCCGGCCAGCCGCCAGCGCGCTGCCGCTCCAGACGCATGGTCTCGGCATCGCGGGTGATCCACATGCTCGGCTGGCTCAACCCCGCCTGAACCACGTCCGTCTTGGGCGAGATACGGCACGATACTGCGCGTGAATGCCTGGCCGTTCAGGATGGGCGCGGTCTCAGACGGACGGTAACTCTGACGGATCAGATCCAAACCAGATCGGCGACACCCGCCAGGCGGTGAGGGTGTGTAGGAGCGCGCGTACGCCAAGCCGGCGACTGAAGATGCTCCAAACGACCCAGGCCGGCAGCAGGGTGATGGCCAGCCACAGCAGCGCCGCCAGCAGTGGGTGTGGGCTGCCGAGCGGGTTCGACCGAGTGCGAGGGCTTGGACCACGATCAGGCGGCTCGGCTTCGCGGTCACGTTCCAATACAGGACTTCGTGATACGCCTCAGGCAATGCGCCTGCGACCGGTATGGGCTTATCCGTGTTGCGCATCCTATCGCTCCGTTGTTCGCTCATTTCATCGCAGGTGATCGGCACGGGCTGGCACTGAGTATCGCAGGCCCGCGCTCCGTTGGTATGAAGGTCGCTCATCGGGTTCGCCCCACCGCGCAATCTGCCGGTGATCCTGATCCATCATGGGATGTGCGCCCCGGTGTTTTCGCCGGCGTGGTCATGCGCCCCAACCAGACCCTCCTGCTGCATCGGCGCGCGTGGCGCAAAGTCGCGCAAGTAGAACTCAATCCCGAAGGCCAGGATGATGATGCCGAAGAGGTAGGCCGCAATCACATCACTGAGCCAGTGGGCGCCCAGGTACATGCGGGATGGGCCAACGCTCACAATCAGGCTGCCGGTGAGGATGACGGCAACCGCGCGCCAGAGGGATCGGGGCAGCCGCGTCAGGGCGAGAAAGAGCAGAAAGCCAAAGAAGACGGTGTAGAACAT
>JBAXES010000153.1:0-8187 GCA_037140315.1 Chloroflexales bacterium | reverse complement strand
TCGGAGAACCCGCCGTAGACCACCGAGTGGGCCGCGCCGATCTTGGCGCAGGCGAGCATGCTGAACATCAACTCGGGGATGCGCGGCATGTAGATCGTGACAATGTCGCCCTTTTTCACGCCCATGCTCTTGAGCACGTTGGCGATCTTGCTGACCTCGCGGTTGAGCTTGAAGAAGGAGAAGGTGCGCTGGGTACCGTCCTCGCCCTCCCAGATCAGGGCCAGCTTATTCTTGCGCCAGGTCTTCAGGTGGCGGTCGATCGCATTGTGGACGATATTTGTCTTCGCGCCGGTGAACCACTTGTAGAAGGGCGCGTTGCTCTCGTCGACGACCTTATCCCAGGGGGTGTACCACTCCAGCTGATTGGCCATGTCGGACCAGAACTCTTCGTTGTTGGTCAGCGTCCACTGGTACAGCTCATCGTAGCTAGAGAATCCTTTGGAGCGGGCGTAGGCCATCACATTGCTGTTCTCAACAGTGGTCGCGCTCGGGTGGTAAACCTCACTGGTGTGAGGGGCGACCACATCATGGGACTCGGTCATGGGGGTAACCTCCTTGTTCACGGGATAGACATCTACGGCTGTATTGGTGATAGGATCGTGCGCTGGTGGCGGTTACGCCGCCACCAGCGCAGACAGATTATAGCTCACCCTTAAGCATATCTACGGCATCGCGCACCATATCGACGGTGGCATCGTCCTCGATCGTGCTCATGTCGCCGATATTATCGCCCTGATAGACGGCGCGGATGATGCGGCGCATAATCTTGCCGCTGCGCGTCTTCGGCAGCATGTTGACGAAGTGGATGGCGTCGGGGCTAGCGATCGCGCCGATCCGCTCGCGCACCATCGTGCGGATCCCGCGGGCCACGCCGTCCTGCTCGGCCGGGGTGATGTGCTGCTTGAGCACGGCCACCACCAGCACGCCCTCGCCCTTGAGCTCGTGGCGCACGCCGATCACACAGTTCTCGGCCACGGCGGGGTGTCCGGCCACCACCTCCTCGATCTCGCGGGTGCCCAGGCGGTGCCCGCTGACATTCAGCACCTCGTCGGCGCGGCCCAGCATCCAGATATAGCCGTCCTCGTCCTGGATGGCGTAGTCGCCGGTCATGTAGAGCAGCTTGCCCTTAAAGTGATCCCAGTAGCTCTTGACGTAGCGCTCGTCATCGTTCCACAGGGTCATCAGCATGCCGGGCGGCAGCGGGCCGCGGTCGACCAGGAAGCCCTTCTCGCCGCGGTCGACCGGGTTGCCATCGGGGTCGACCACCTCAAGGAAGTGGCCGAAGGCCGCCTTGGTGGGCGAGCCGGCCTTGATCGGCAGCATCTCGACGCCGACCGGGTTGGTGAGCATACTCCAGCCGCTCTCGGTCTGCCAGTAGTGGTCGATCACCGGCACGCCGAAGGTCTCGCTGGCCCACTCGTAGGTCGGCGCGTCCAGCGGCTCGCCGGCGGCGTAGAGCAGGCGCATCGAGCTGATGTCGCTGTCCTTCATCCACTGGTCGGGGAACTTGCGCAGGGCGCGCAGGGCGGTGGGCGCGGTGAAGACGTGGGTCACGCCGTACTTCTCGATCACCCGCCACCAGACGCCCGGGTCGGGGTGGTCGGGGCGGCCCTCGTAGACCACGGTGGGCACGCCCTTGAGCAGCGGCCCGTAGACGATGTAGGAGTGGCCGACCACCCAGCCGATATCAGAGGTTGACCAGTAGACATCGCCGTCGCCGCAGGCGTAGATCTGGCTCATGCTGGCGTGGAGGGCCACCATATAGCCGCCAGTGTCGCGCACCACGCCCTTGGGCTTGCCGGTGGTGCCCGAGGTGTAGAGGATGTAGGACGGGTCGGTGCTGGCCACGCGGGTCGGCTCGACATACTTCTCGCCGCGCTTCTCCAGCTGCTCGGCCCAGTCGAGGTCGCGGCCCTCCTGCATCTCGTGGGGCACCAGGTTGCGGTTGAGCACGAGCACATTGCGCACGCTCTTGCCCTCGGCGGCATCGAGGGACTTATCGATAATATCCTTGAGCGGGACGGGGTTGCCCTTGCGCATGCTGGCGTCGGCGGTGAGGATCAGCACCGGCTCGGCGTCATCGATGCGCGAGGCCAGCGAGGTGATGCTGAAGCCACCGAAGACCACCGAGTGGATCGCGCCGAGGCGAGTGCAGGCGAGCATGCCGATAATCGCCTCGGGCACCATGGGCATGTAGATGATCACCCGGTCGCCCTTCTGGACGCCGAGGTTCTTGAGCACGCCGGCGAGGCGGTTCACCTCGCGGTAGAGCTCGAAGTAGGTGAGCGTGCGCGACTGGCCGGTCTCGGCGCTCTCCCAGATGATCGCGGCCTGGCCGCGACGCGGCCCGAGGGCGTGGCGATCTACTGCGTTATAGCAGATATTCGTCTCGCCACCGACAAACCAGCGGTAGAACGGCGCCTTCGAGTCATCGAGAACGGTGTCCCAACGCTTATACCAGTGCAGCTCCTCGGCGAGCTCGCCCCAATAGCCGGCCGGATCTTCGATCGACCGGCGATGGGTATCCTCATAGCCCATGCGGATGCCTCCTCTCTGAGGGGGGTTTAGAAACGCAGACGGTGATGCTATTGTACGCGGTTTGTGTCAAGAGATAGTAAGACGGCTGTGAAATTTTAGTAAAGGTGTGATAACTAGTGCAAGATAATCGATGTAAAAAACACAACGCGGCCCCGCACAGTGCTTGTGCGGGGCCGCATCGTAAAGCGTGGCGCGCCGGGGGTTTGTGCCGACGGGGGCGAGCATGGCCTGATCCGTCTGTATGTGCGCGTCACAGAACGCTTTACGCCAGGAGCTGCGGCGCAGCTAGGCCGCCTGGGAGTAAAGCCGCTCGCGGATCGAGAGCACCTCGTTGCGCAGCCGGTTATCGGCGTTGATCTCTTCGGCGATCTTATCGCAGCCGTACATGACCGTGGTGTGGTCGCGCCCGCCGAGGAGCTTGCCGATATCGACGAGGGAGCACTCGGTCTCCTCGCGCAGCAGGTACATGGCCACCTGGCGCGGCACCACGATATTGCGCGAGCGGCCGCGGCCCTGGATCACGCGCATATCGACGCCGAAGTGCTCGCTGACCGCGACGATCACCTGGTCGGGGGTGATCCGGCGGCGGCGCGCGCTGCCGAGCAGGTCGGCGAGGGCGCTGGTGGCCACCTCGACGCTGATCGGCACGCCGTGCAGCTCGGCGAAGGCGGCCACCCGGTTCAGGCTGCCCTCCAGCTCGCGGATGTTGCTCTGCACCTTGTGGGCCAGGAAGTCGATCACCTCATTGGGCACACCGACGTTCATCTGGTCGGCTTTGGCGCGCAGGATGGCCGTGCGCGTCTCAAGGTCGGGCGGCTGGACATCGGCGATCAGGCCCCACTCGAAGCGCGAGCGCAGCCGCTCCTCCAGGGTCAGGATGGCCTTGGGCGGCTTATCCGAGCTGATCACAATATGCTTGGCCGCCGAGTGCAGCGTGTTGAAGGTGTGGAAGAACTCCTCCTGGGTGCCCTCCTTGCCGGCGATGAACTGGATATCGTCGATCAGCAGCACATCGATGTTCCGGTAGCGCATGCGGAACTCTTCCGTCTGCTGCCGGCGGATGGCGTTGATCATGTCGTTGGTGAATTTCTCGCTCGACACGTACAGCACGTTGATCTCGGGGTCGCGGTCGAGGACGTAGTTCCCGATCGCGTGGAGCAGGTGGGTCTTGCCCAGCCCCACCCCGCCGTAGAGGAAGAGCGGGTTGTAGTGCTGGCCGGGGTTGTCGGCCACCGCGAGGCACGCGGCGTGGGCCAGCCGGTTGCTCGAGCCGACGATGAAGCGCGAGAAGGTGTACTTTGGGTTGAGCATGCCCGTGCGCATGGCGCTCGACAGGTCGAGCTGCACCGCCCGCTCGCCGGGGCCGGAGTCGTCGCTGGCGAAGGAGCTGGCGGAGACAAAGGGCTCAGCCCGCACGCTCTGGCCGTTGGCGATCACCACCTGCACCTGCACGGGGTAGCCGACTACGTCGCCGAGCGAGCGCCGCACCGGTGCCATAAAGCGATTCTCAAGCCCCTCCTTATGGAATGTCGAGGTCGTGCCCACGGTGGCCAGCCCGCCGTCGAGGGCGAGGAGGGCCGTGCCGCGCAGCCACGTGTCGAAGTCTTGGCGCGATGTCTGGAGCTGGACAGTGCCGAGGGCTGCCTGCCAGATCTGGGTTAAGTTCACGGATGCCTGCCTTTAGGCGCAGAACGCCAGGTGCGGTTGCCCTGGGAGGGAGCGCCCTGCTTGAGCGGCTTTCGCCTGTGGTTCGGCCAATAAACTGCGGCCCTGCCGTGCACATGCGCGAGCGGGGCGCGGGGCCGGGCCGGCTGATATCCGCTGGACGCGCACCATAAGCGCCGGGGGGCGTACATAAAAACGCCCGCCGTGAATGCGTCGTTCACGTTCTCTCGCCGCTCATCGTTATCGTCTAGCTGGGGGTGCGATCCTTAGCTCGGTCATGTGCTGCTGATCATACTCGATCCGGTCTAAGTTTTCAAGCAACAGAACACAGGGAATCTATAAATATTGCTTATAGTCTGCGCCTATCTTGTAGGGGCCTTACATAGGATAAGAGTGGGCGATTCGTGGGATTATGTAGATACGCTCATCCACCGCCATGTGGATAACTCTCCAATGTGTCATCACTTTTTACCCACCTCGGTCGCATTAGAGACGCCTTCACAGCGAGGGGCTACGCGATCAACTCTTCGCAGCAATCATGTGGACAACTCGGCGTTACCTGTGGAGAACGTGTCGACTTCCCCGGACGCGCCCGACCGCTGCGCGGGCGGCCGCGCCGCGCTCATTGCCCCGCGCCTCCCTGCTCGCTGATCGTCGGCAGGGGGATTTCCATGGGCGGCAGATCGGCCAGGCTGGTCAGCCCGAACTGCTGGAGGAAGAGCGGCGTGGTGGCGTAGAGGATGGGCCTGCCGATGCTCTCCACGCGCCCGGCCTCCGCCACTAGGTCGCGGGACAGGAGCGCGCGCAGGGTCCCGCTGCTGTCCACGCCGCGGATCGAGTCGACCTGCGCGCGGGTCAGGGGCTGGCGGTAGGCGACGATTGCCAGGACCTCCAGGGCGGCGGGCGAGAGCCGGCCGCTGGCCTGGACGCCCAGGAAGCCGGCCACCGCGCGGGCGCTCTCGGGGGCGCTCACGAGCTGCACCAGATCGCCGTGGCGCTGCACGCGCACCCCACGGCCCCGGCACTCGGCCTCCAGGGCCTCCAGGGCGGCGGCAATCGCCTCGGCGGGCAGCTCCAGGGCCTTGGCGAGCTGCGCCAGAGTCACGGGCTCGCCGGCCACAAAGAGCAGGCTCTCCACGAGCTGCACCGGCGCTGGCGGGGCCGGCATGTCCGGCAGGGTGGGCTGGGGGGGCGCTTCGCTCATAGCTCGTAGGGGCTGGGGACGCAGATGATCAGCGTGATCGTCTTTTCAACCAGAAAGCGTAGATATTTCTCGGGCGCTAGTATAGCAGATCGGTCGCGCGCCGCGATCTTATGCTATGATACTGGCGCAGCATTTGAGGATAGAAAGGATGACTCCATGCCCGAGCGTCGTCGGGGCATCACGCGCCGCCAGGTCATCGCCGGCTTCTTCATCCTAGTCGGCCTGCTGATGCTGGTGTCCGCTGTGCCGCAGCTGGGCGCCGGGCAGCCTGTCGTCACCAGGCTGCTGTTTATCGCCGGCCAGCCGCCGCTCCAGGTGCCCTCCGCCCCGGCGCTGACCCTGATCGCGGTGGTCTATATGATCGCCGGCGCCGTCGCCCTGGCGCCGCGCGCCCAGGCGGTCGGCACCTGGCTGCTCTGGTCGAGCGCCGCGCTGCTGTTCCCGGCGATCCTGATCGCGGTCGCGGCCGGCAAACAGCCGACGAACGCGATCACGATGATCAGCGAGACGCTGCGTCTGGGGACGCCGGTGGCCCTGGGCGCCCTGGCCGGGATCTACGCCGAGCGCTCGGGCGTGGTCAATATTGCCATCGAGGGCATGATGCTGACCGGGGCGGCCTTCGGCTTCGCCGCCTTTGTGGGCACGGGCAACATCTGGGTGGGCGTGCTGGTCGCCACCATCCTCGGCGGGCTGATCGCCCTCATCCACGGCCTGCTCTCGATCAGCTTCAAGACCGACCAGATCATCAGCGGCACGGTGATCAACATTTTGGCGATCGGGGTGACGGGCTACCTGCGGCGCCAGTATATTGTCCCACAGGGCATGGACCATAACGCCAGCGGCATGCTGACCCTGCCGGAGTTCGCCATCCCCGGGCTGAGCGGCATCCCGATCATCGGGCAGGTCTTCTTTGTGGGCAAGCCGATCTTCTTCGCCATGCTGGCGCTGGTGATCGTGACCCACGTGGTGCTCTTCTACACGCGCTGGGGCCTGCGCACCCGCGCGGTGGGCGAGAACCCGCGCGCCGCCGATACGGTCGGCATCAACGTGAGCCGCACGCGCTACATCAATATCGCTATCAGCGGTATGATCGCAGGCCTGGGCGGGGCCTGGCTCTCACTGGAGAAGGTGGGGGGGTTTGACGATGGCATGACTGCGGGCAAGGGGTTCATCGCCCTGGCGGCGATGATCTTTGGCAAGTGGACGCCGTTCGGCTCCTTCGGGGGGGCGATGCTCTTCGGCTTCTCTGAGGCCCTCGGCATCCGCTTGCAGATCCTAAAGGTCGAGCTGTTCGGCGGGCCGGTGCCGATCCAGTTTCTGCAGATGCTGCCCTACGTGCTGACGATCATCGTGCTGGCCGGCCTGATCGGTCGCTCGGTGGGTCCGGCGGCGGCAGGCAAGCCCTATGAGAAGTAATGCTGAATGCTGAATGTCTTGAATTCAACATTCAACATTCTACATTCTACATTCTAAATCCCCTCAGCGTCTAGCCAGCCCTGCACATCGGCGTCCGATGGGGCCGTGTTGCCGCCGGGGATATAGCGGAACCGGTCGCCGTAGCCCTCCATAACGTTGTTGCGCAGCTCTTCCGCCTCGGGGGTGGCCTCGGTGTCAGGAACCTTCACCACCTCCCCGGTCTGAAGATCGAGATAGAAGCTATATGCCGGGTCAGTCTCGGCCAGCGCGGCGCGGATCTGGTCTCGGTTGATACCTGCCACTGCTCCCTCCAAACGTGCCTCGGGGACATGCATGTACGCGCGGTCGCGCCCCCGGCGTCAACGACTTCGCGATGATGGTACACGATGCTGCGCTGTTCTGCAAGTCGTGCGCTTGCCCGCTGCAACCTTCGAGGCTCACGTGCGTATACCTGTTAAAGCGGAGTGCTCGTAATGGATCTGTTGGCCGAGGAAGCGCAGCTCGCTCGGCGCGCTCAGGCCGGCGACCAGGCCGCCTTCGCTGATCTAGTGGGGCGCTACACTGGTGCCGTCTACAACCAGGCCTACCGTATGCTTGGCAATGCCCAGGAGTCTGAGGATGCGGTCCAGGAGGTGTTCCTGCGGGCCTACCGGCGCATGGACAGCTACGACCCTGGGCGGCGCTTTATCACCTGGCTGCTGACGATCGGCTCGAACTACTGTATCGACCGGTTGCGGCGCCGGCGTATGAGCTGGCTCACCCTTGACGATGTGGCCTTCTGGCTCACGAGCGGTGAGGCCGGGCCAGAGCGCCGCGCCCTTGAGGGCGAGCGCCAGCGGCGTGTCCAGCAGGCGCTCCAGAAGCTCCCCGAGAGCTACCGCAGCGTGACGGTGCTGCGCTACTGGAACGACCTGTCGTACCTAGAGATCGCCGAGGCCCTGAGCCTCACCGAGGCTACGGTGAAGACACGGCTGCATCGGGCGCGCAAGATGCTCCGCGACGCCCTTGGTGCCGATGGAGAAGAGCTATGGGACGTGGAGACAACCAGCTGACCCTTGATGATGATGCCCTCGATGCGGCGGAGGCGGAGACACGCCGCCTGCTGGCGCGCTATGGTCATCCGCGCGCGGTGGAGCCGCCCGCCGAACTGGCGGGCCGGGTGATGGATGTCCTCGTCGATCCGCCGCCGCCACCACCACCCGCATCCCGCCGCCGGATCTATGGCGGGGCGATCTTGATTGGCTTTCTGGTATTGTTTGCCTTGGGGGTGTGGGGCGTGCTGCTCGACAGCAGCGGGCCGGCACGGCTCTTTGGCGACCTAGGCGGCGGCTTTAGCGAACTGCTCCTGATCCTCACCCTGGCCG
>JBAXES010000152.1:0-8206 GCA_037140315.1 Chloroflexales bacterium | reverse complement strand
CTCCAGGGCACCCAGCCGGGCGCGGCGCCCGACATCCCCATAGACGTGGCGGCCGCGCCCGGCTGGGTGCCCTGGAGCAGACACAAGAACCAATTGATCGTCGAATCGATCGGCGAGGAGCCAGATGCCGCCGCCTGGCGGGCGGCGGCGGCGCGGGCCGCCGCGGCCTCGCGCTGGGCGCGCGTGGTGCTGCCCATCTGCATAGGCTGGCCCTGCGTTCCGACGCCCCCTCCACCGCCCATATTGCCCGGCATCCCGCCCTGCGCGCGGGCCGATGAGATCAGAAGACCGCTCGAGCCGATGAGCGTAAGCTGCGCCACGAGCATCATCGCGACGGCGACCGTTATTCTTCTTCGCATATCCCCACCTTATGTTACGTTGGACATAGTTACAGGTGCATATCTGCTCAGGCATCCCGAAGAGCCGATTTTTGCGTACACTAAGTGAACCGTCACGGTTCTCTGGGTACACCAAAGCGAGCGTCTACAGTTGCGAGACGGCGGCTCAGGCCTAGCCCGATGCCATAGGGTGTGGGAGGCCCCGGGAGAGCACAGCGCTTCTCCCGTCAACCCACATTATTTGGTTCAGGGGGCAGGCAGAGCTACAGAGCCAGAGTTGGGGGAACTCCGGGGGCCAGCGTCAGCTCGTGGTGCGAGCATCTGTCGGCAGCGTAGAATGAGGCGGAGGCAGTTGTCATCCTACATCACCTCCTAACCAGAGTTACTAAACTGAGAAGCAGGTGGCCGGCTAGGCCGCAGCATATGCGGCCAAATTCTACTAAGCAGTATAAAACTACCCATAACCACGCCATTACGAGCGCAGAACAAACACGCCAAGCGGCATATTGACACCGCCCAACACTCAGAGTATCCTACCCGCCAGCAAACAGCACATCGTTGGCCGGGGCAGACAGCCTGTCGGCATTTTTTGCGTTGTGTGTAAGGAGAGGATGATGCGGGTAGGGCTCGACTTTGGCACCACCAACTCCAGCGCGGCCATCTACGACGGATCGCGCCTGACCCTGCTGCCCCTCGACCCGGTCAACAGCAGCCAGGGCATCCTGCGCTCAACCCTGTTTATGACCCGCGAGGGCGCGGCGTACATCGGCCGCGAGGCGATCAACCGCTTCACCGAAGGCAACGTCGGTCGCGAGGTCGAGTACGAGTGGAAATATCTCGGCGACGCCGAGGTAACCTTCGCCGGACTTGGCACGACGCAGCAGGCCCTCTACGCGAAGGTAGACGCCAACGCGCCCGGGCGGCTCTTCCAGTCGCTCAAGACCGGCCTGCGCGACCGATCCTTCCGCCACACCAATGTCTTCGGCACCTCCTACACCCTAGAGGAGCTGATCGCGATCGTGCTGCGCCTGATCTACGAGCGGATCGAGACCAGCATCGGCGAGCAGGTGACGGGCATGGTGATCGGACGCCCCGTCCACTACGCCGCCAACCCCGAGGCCGACGCCCTGGCCTTCGAGCGCATGCGGGCGGCGTGTACGCTGGCCGAGCTCCCCGACGTGACATTCCTGGAGGAGCCGACCGGCGCGGCGCTCTCCTACGCCCGCGAGGTGCGTAGCGAGCAGCAGGTGCTGGTCTTCGACTTCGGCGGCGGCACCCTGGACGTGACGATCATGCGGCTGGACAGCCAGGGCCAGCGGCAGTTCATCGCCACCGACGGCGTGCCAGTTGGCGGCGACCTACTCGACCAGCGCCTGGTGATGGGCCGCCTGATGCCGCACTTCGGCGAGGGGGCCACCCTCGGGACCCGGCGCCTGCCCTTCCCCACCCACGTGCTGGAGCACCTGAGCGAGTGGCAGACGATCAGCGACATGACCCAGCCCAAGTACCTGGAGATCATCGACGAGGCGGTGGCGATCGGCGACCGCAAGAAGGAGCTGAAGGCCCTGCGCTCGCTAGTGCGCCAGAACTACGGGCTGCCGATGTACGAGGCCGTCGAGCAGACCAAGGTGCGGCTCTCCGATGCCGACCAGGCCGTGCTGGGCATGCACATGGGCGAGATCGACTTCGACGAGACCGTGCCGCGCTGGGACTTCGAGCGGCTGATCGGCCCCGACGTGCGCGCGGTGGAGGCCTGCGTCGACCGGGCCCTCGCGGCCGGCGGCCTGAGGCCCAGAGACATCGATGTGGTGCTGCGCACCGGCGGCTCCTCGCGCATCCCGCGCTTCGTGCGGATGCTCGCCGAAAAGTTCGGCACCGACAAGCTCCAGGAGATGGACGTCTTCACCGGCGTGGCCTCGGGCATGGCCGTGGCCGCCTACGAGCGCGAGTAGGGCGCGTGCAACGTCTCTGGGGCGCCCCCACATCCCCACCGGGAGATGACGTTGCAAGAGCCCTGGGGCAGGAGTAGACCAGCTGCCTGTGGTACAGGCGCATGGTACAATGAGAGCGCAACCAATGGCGGTGCAATAACGTCTGATCATCGTTAGGAACACAGGCCAAGGAGAAATGGATGCCCCAGTACCAGACCATCATCGCTGATCTGCTGTCCCACCCCCGTGTGGTGGAGACGCGCCACCACATGCATCATAGCATCCCCAAGCATGATCACATGATGCGGGTTGTCCGCTACTCGTACCGAATCGCCCGCCTGTTCCGGGCAGATCGGCGCACATGCGCACGCGCCGCAATTCTCCACGATCTCGACTCGCGGCTGGGCACTCTGGCCAACCACGGCGCCATCGCCGCCGAGGTCGCGGCCTCCTTGGGCGAGCCCGCCGAGGTCTCGCGGGCGATCATCAGCCACATGTACCCGCTCGGGCCGCGGCCGACGACCCGTGAGGGCTGGGTGCTGGTGGTGGCCGACAAGATAGCCTCGTTCACCGACATGACCGCCTTTATGGGCGGGCTGCTCACCGGTCGCAGCCTGCGGGTGCGGCGGAGGCTCTGTCAGACTGACCCGTTCTACACGCCGCGCCGCCGCCGCCGCCGGATGAGCCGGCTGTGGCGCAGCATCGGTCGGCGCGGGCTGAGCGGGCAGGCGTAGAAGGGGCGTAGCAGAAGGGGGCGCGACGGCCAATGGCTGTCGCGCCCCTTTCTGCTGCGCCCCTACTTCGGGCGCGGCCTTGCCCTGCGCTTTGCGGGTGGCGGCTCCGGCTGGGCGCGGATGCGCTCGGGGAGCAGCCCGGCGGGCAGGGGCGGCTCGCTCAGGCGCCCGTAGACATAGCTGAATACATCGCGGGAGATCGCGCCCATCGGCGCCGAGAGGATGGCCCCGGCCAGGCCAAAGACCTGCGAGCAGACCACCAGCAGCACCATCAGGATCGCCGGGTGCAGGCCGACGCTGTCGCCCACGATCCGCGGCACCAGAAAATTATTCTCTAGCTGCTGGATGGCGACGTAGAGGATCAGCACGGCGATGCCGGCGGTGGGCGAGTCGATGAACCCAAGGATCACAGCCGGCACCGCGCCGAGGATCGGGCCGATCACCGGGATGAGCTCAGTGATGGCGGCGATCACCGCCAGCAGCAGGATGTAGTTCACGTGTAGGCCGAACAGCTCGATAATGATCAGGCCGACCCCGGCCGCCGCTCCCACCGAGAGCCCGAGGATGATCTGGCCGCGCACATAGCTGCTCACATCGTGGTCGATAATGATCACCAGCGACCAGAAGTCATCGCGCAGCCAGGCGGGCAGCATGCGGTTGAGGGCATCGGCCCCCGCGCGCTGGTCCATCAGCACGTAGAAGAGCCAGAACGGGATGAGGAAGAAGCCCAGCAGGAAGGTGACGGTGTTGACCACCGAGAGGAGGCTATCGAGCAGGAAGCTGCCGATCCCCTGCAGGTAGCCGACAAAGTTGGTGCGCAGGGTGTTCAGGCCGTTGGTGGCCAGGCTTGAGACGCTCTGCTCCACCGCGCTGCGCATGCCGGTCGGCAGCGCGGCGAGGATCTGCTGATACTTGTCCATCACCACGTTCGACCACTGCTGGATCTGGGCGATATTGGGCAGGGCACCCAGCAGCTGGCTGACCTGGTCGACCAGGGGCGGCACAATATAGGCGAAGAAGGTGAGCAGGATGGCGAAGCTGCCCAGGTAGACAAACAGGATGGCGACCCAGCGCGGCTGCCGCGCGTTGAGCCGGTTCACCAATGGCATGAGCAGATACGCCAGGACGATCCCGATGATGAAGGGCGTGAGGGCGCTGCGGGCTGTCCAGAGCAGCCAGCCGACCCCATAGATCGCGCCGAGCACCAGCGCCCAGCGCGCGGCCCGGCGCGGCGTAGGGCGGGATGAGAATGTGGTCATAGGTGCTGGGTTATCTATCCTCGCGCCCGGCGAGGGCGCTCACGGTGAGCACAGTCGCCGCAGCGTCGCCGGTGTTCGTCCAGCTGTGGGCCATATCATCGCGATAGAACAGCGTGTCGCCCGTGTTGAGCGTGTACTCCTCATCGCCGAGGGAGTAGTGCAGCTGGCCCTGGAGCACGAGGATCATCTGGCTGCCGCGCCCGGAGAAGCCCTGCTGGCCACCGCCGGGGCGGGCCTCGATCATGCGCGCCTCCATCTCGCTGTTTGGCGGCAGCAGCGCATAGACCTGCACCGGGGCGTCATCGAGGCTCAGCCGCACGCGGTCGGCGGGGGTGAGCACCTGGCCGGCCTGCTGATTATCCTCGCCCTCAAAAAAATGCGTCATCTGCACACTAAAAAACTGTGCGAGTTTACGCAGGTTCGCCACCGAAATATTTACCTTATCGCGCTCGAGTCGGCTGAGGAATGACGGTGTTAGGCCAGAGCCATCTGATACTTCTTGTAGCGTGAGGCCGCGCTCCTGCCGGAGACGACCGATTTTTTGCCCTAGTGACATATGTATGCTGCCTTTGTTGCATGCAATGATGCGCTGGGCACCTGCGTGATCTCAATCTTGATCGTCTGTGAAATAGTATGCCCTTTTGTATTATACGCCACAAGAATCACGCCTGTCAAGGCCATGCACAGGGCCAAAGAACGATGACACTTCGCATTAAGACGGCATGAAGGGCCTTGTAGTGCCTATGTCATGCACAGGGCCAATTTGAGCGCTTTGGAAATATAGTCAAATCTGGCGATCACGGCGGTGCAATAAAAAGGCCGTGATCCCCAGGCAAATCAGGGTGTAGAGCAGCATCGCGCCCCAGCGGCCCAGCAGCACGCCGGGGCTATGGACGAAGCTGGCCTCGGCCTCCAGAAACCCGGGCGCACAGCCGGCCGGGATGCCGCCAGACCCGTCGGGGTTCGGCATAGTACACAGGCTATTGAGATCGACGCTGACCCCAAGCGCATCCATCGACCAGCGGCTGATAGTGAGCCAAGAGAGCGGGGTCGCCAGGCCCTCGATCTTAAAGATCAGGCCGGCGAAGAGGATCTGCGGGATCAGCGCCAGGGGCACGATGCTGATCGCGCGGTCGCCGCTGTCGGAGGCGGCGCTGATCACCAGGCCGAGGGCCATACCGGTGAGCGCGGTGAGCAACAGCGTGACGAAGGCCTCGGCCAGGGGCGGCAGGATCACGCCAGTGTCGGCGGGAAAGCCCACCTTGAGCGCGACAATCCCGAGCAGCATCAGGGTCTGGGCGACGATCAGCGCGCTGAGCACGGCCACCTTCGAGAGCAGATACGGCCCGATCCGCAGGTTCACCAGGCGCTCGCGCTGAAAGATCGGCAGCTCCTTGGTGATCTCGCGGGCGGCGTTGATGATCCCGAACCAGACGCTGACCGTGGCCAGCATGAACAGGATCTTCTTGGCCTCGCCGCGCTGGATCAGGTCGATTGCCCGCGCGCCGGTGAGCGCGTCGCTGCGGACCACGAGCAGCAGCAGCAGGGCGATGATCGGAGACTGGAGCAGCAGGATCAGCAGGTTGCGCCGATCTTGCAGGGTCAGGTCGAGGTAGCGGCGGGTGAGGATGCCGAACTGGCGCAGGGGCGAGACCTTGTTCTGGCGCTGCGGGGCTGCGGCGACATGCGCCGCCGCCTGGGCCTGCGGGGCCTGGCCCAGCCTGCCGACGACATAGCGCTGATACGACAAGGAGCTGCGAAACTTCAGCTCCCAGAGCTCGCCGAGGCTCGGCGCGGCCTGCGCCCCCGGGTTGGCCGCCGCCCAGGCGCCATACTCGGCCTGGAGGTCGCGCTGGACAATCGGCCCCTGCGGGTCGCCCTGGCCCTCCAGCTTGGTGTAGATATCCGCGAAGTCGCCGCTGGTGACGTTAAAAAAGGCGAGCGCCTCGGCAGGCGGCCCGAAGTAGACCATGCGCCCGGCCGCCATGAAGACCACGTGGTCGCACTGGGTGATATTGGCGGTGGCGTGGGTGACCAGGATCACCGTGCGACCGCTGTCGGCGAGGCGACGCAGGGTGTACATCATCTTCTTCTCAAGGCCGGGGTCGAGGCCGCTGGTGGGCTCATCAAGAAAGAAGAGGCTGGGGTCAGCCAGGAGCTCAGCGCCGATGCTGACGCGCTTGCGCTGGCCGCCGGAGAGGTTCTCGACCAGCTTGTCGCGATGGGGCGACATCTCGACATCATCGAGGACACGGGTGATACGGCTGGCAATCTCGCTCTCGGCGGTGTCGGCGGGCAGGCGCAGGCGCGCGGCGTAGCCGAGGGCGCGGCTGACCGGCAGAGTGCGGTGCAGGATATCGTCCTGGGGCACATAGCCGAGCACCGTGCGGTAGGCATCGAAGTTCCGGTAGAAGTCGTCGCCGTTGACGAACACCTGGCCGGCGGTGGCGGGGGCATAGCCGCAGAGGGCCTTCATGAGCGTGCTCTTGCCAGTGCCGCTGCCGCCGACGAGGGCCACAAACTCGCGCGGGGCGATGCTGAGCGATACATCATTGAGGATGATCCGCCGCTGGCCGCCGCGGGCGACGGCGCGGGTCAGGCCGCGGGCGTCGATACGCAGGGCGCCCTGCTGGTCGTACTGATCGAGGCTGGCGACACTATAGACAAGCTTGAACGCGCCGATCTGGATCACATCGCCGGGACTCAGGGTATGCGGGGAGCCGAGACGCTGGCCGTTCACGAAGGTGCCATTGGTGCTACCGGCGTCGCGCAGGATAGCCGCCCCGCCGGCGGCGCGGTCGATCTGAGCGTGGAAGCGCGAGACCTGCGGGTTCTCGAGCACCACATCGCAGCCGGCGCGGCCGATAGTAATCTGCGGGTCGTTCGGGTCGAGGGCATAGCTCTGGGCCGCCTTGCCGGCCTGGGGCGCGCGGAGAGCGGCGCCGTTGCGGTAGGTGAGGGTGACAAAGCTGCCGGTGGCCGGGTCGCCGATGCGGATCACATCACCGTCGTGCATGTCGTGGCCGGACACACGCTGGCCCTCATAGAGGATGCCGTTGGTGGAGCCGACATCGACGATGCGATGGCCGAGGCCGGCCGGCTCGACGCGGGCGTGGCGCCCGCTGACAAAGCGCGAGGCGAGCACCACCGTATTATCTGCGGCGCGCCCAAGGGTGACCGGCGCGGCAGGCAGGGGGACATCGCGGGTCTGCCCGTCCTCCTGGATCTGGAGCAGGGCGCCCAGGCCGATCGTCGACCCGAGCGGGCCGGCGGACGGGCTGCCCGGGGTGAGCGTGGTAGCCGGGGTCAGCGGAGCGCTATCGGGCTGCTGCCTGCCGCAGGCAGTGCAGAATCGAGCGTCGGGGCGGCTAAGCGACGCCTGACAGTGGACGCAACGTGAGGGTGTTAAAGGCGACACGCGCAGCGGCTCCTATGCTATAATCTGGCTGGCCCCGGCTCGATACCTCCCTTTGATAGCACAGGTCCTCCCAGATTGCAACCAAGAGTGCATCCTGGCGGCGCAGGTTATCGTCTAACCGCCAGTTGACGCGTTGAGTGCGGAGGCGCTGTTGACCACACCGGGCTCTCAGACATGTGCCGTCTGCGGCGCGCCCCTGGCGACCGGCGCGCGGTTCTGTGCGCGCTGCGGCGCCCCCGCCCCCGACGATCGCATCTTCGATGAGGTGATGCTGCCCGGCAGCCGGCTCCTGCGCGTCTCGGCGGATAGCCTAAGCCTGCGCGAGCTGCTGGCGGTGGTCGAGTCGGGCGTGCTCTACTGGCGTCAGCGCCTCGACCAGTCGGAGGGCGTGGCCCGCGAGCAGGCGGCCGCCGCGATCAAAGAGCTATCGCGCATCCTCGACAGCCTGGCCCAGCAGCTCGTCGCCGGTCGCGAGACGGTGCGGATCACCTCGCGCCTGCCCTCGACCAGGGTGGCGCCCCTGGCC
>JBAXES010000151.1:0-8247 GCA_037140315.1 Chloroflexales bacterium | reverse complement strand
GTCGACGGCTGGAAGTTGTTATACGCCGTGGGTAGGTGTTCATCACAGTTTCCCGTTTTGCCCTGGCGTGTAAGCGACCGTGGGCTGCTGGGCCACGTTGCCCTGACCGACGTTGTCCACAGGGGCGGCCCCGCGCCAGACACACTCAAACGTGACGCCGCCAATCATGAGCATGTCCTGGGCTCGCAGCTGGGTGCGGGCGTTGGGGGTGAGCCGGGCCTTGTTGATATACGTGCCGTTGGTGCTGCCGAGGTCGGAGACGTAGAGGTCATCGCCCTCGCGGTTGATCGTCGCGTGGCGCCCGGAGACGTGGGGGTCGCTCAGCACGAGGTCGACCAGGCTCGGGTCGGCCCCGACGTAGGTGTTCAGGCTGGCGAGCGGGTACTCGGTGCCCGTGCCGGGACCCTGGCGGACGACCAGCAGGTAGTCGGCGGCGGCGTTGATGCTGGAGGTTGCGGAGATCGGCCGGGTCATACGCTGGATAACCCCGGTGACCCGGTTTGTCATCTGCGTGGCGGCCGCGCGGCCGCGCGGGTTGACCAGCACGACGATGGCGAGGATGATCACCAGCAGCAGCGTGATCAGCGACACAATGTTATTCAGCAGGAAGCGGTTGATCTGATTGCTCGGGGTCGGTGCCTCACCATCAGGCAGCGCGACCATCGGGGGCGGGGCCGATTTCGGCACGTCCACACTGACCGTATCGCTGCGCTTGGATCGCTCGCCGCTCTGATCGGTCGCCTCCAGGCTGAAGCGGTGGGGGCCGGGCGCGACCTGGGAGAGGTTGAGGCTAAAGGTCGGCGGGTCGCCGGGGATGGACACGCTGCTATCATCGACATAGTAGTCGACGCGGGCCAGGGGCGATTGGCTATAGATGATCTTGGGGTGCAGCGCCGGCAGATTCTCGACCGGCTCGTTAACAATCGAGACGCTGGGCGGGATGCGCGGCTCCTCAAACTCGGCGCTGACCCGCAGGGTCTTATCGCTCAGGCTGATGCGGCGCTGCTGGCCGACGCTGCCCACCTGGGAGGTGTAGGTCAGCTGGATCTGATCGCCGCGGCGAATGATCGGCTCGATCACCTGCGTGGCAAAGGCCCCGCGCACCGTCTGGGCCTGGTCGGCGTTAGGCGTGAAGAGCTGAAAGAAGTGGCTGTTTGGCACCTGCTGGGCGTAGAGCTGGAGCAACTCGAAGCGTGAGGTATAGAGGAATCCCGCCTCGGCGCGCTGGGGCGGCTTCGGTCCGGCCAGCT
This sequence comes from Chloroflexales bacterium, assembly GCA_037140315.1. Lineage (GTDB taxonomy): Bacteria > Chloroflexota > Chloroflexia > Chloroflexales > Chloroflexaceae > Oscillochloris. Next base: position 6,997 of record JBAXES010000151.1, on the reverse strand, counting down.
TCTGGTCGGTGGTGCCGAGGCCGACACTGAAGATCGAGAGGTCGCCTGCCCGCACCACATCCTGGAGCTTTGTCTGCACATCGACCGGAATGCTACAGGTCTTGCTATCGCGGGCGTCGAGGGTATCGTCGCAGCTGTCGGAGAGCACGACGATGACCTTCTGCATCAGCGGGAGCGTGTCGCGGATATAGGCGTCGGAGGTCTGCGGACTGCGCAGCTCAGTGATCGCCCGCCCGACCGCCTGGGAGAAGGCCGAGAAGGCGCGCTCGTCGTTGCGCAGATCATCCTCAGTTGGCGTCTTACCTGCGCCGCCGGGCTTCTCGGGGATGGGGCCGAGCACAGGCGCGGTGGTGATCGTGTTGGCCACCGCGCCGCCATCGACGCGGGTGAGCGGTAGCACAGGGACGACATCGCGATGGAAGGCAAAGATGCTGATCAGATCGGTGTCGACATCCAGATTCCGTGCGAGGGTGATCGCCTGGTCGCGCGCGTCCTGGAGCCGATCGCCGCTATCGGGGAGGCCGCGACCGCGCATGCTGCGCGAGACATCGATCAGGATGGCGACCGCCACCCCGGCGCGACGGGAGGCGACCTGGACATTTCCGGGGGGAATGGCTCGCCCATCCTCGCTGATCTGCAGCGTATCGGGCGCGGGCAGGGTGCCGCTCGGCGCTGCGATGGACACGCGCACCTGCGGGTAGGCGCTAGTGTCAACCTGGGTCACAGCGAGGATGGTCTGCTCTTGGGCGGAGCTGATGTACAGGGGCAGCAGGGCAGCCAGCATGACAAGTAGGCTGAGGCATCGGCGGTAGACGATCATCACCTTTGCTCCTCGTTCTGATATGGCGAGTGGAATACGGAGCCTGATCGGGCTAGATTTAGTTATGGGCGGTGCCCCAAGCGCAGCTACCTAGAGCTGAAATAGATATATAAGAGTGTCACGACGACCCCTAGGGCCCCGCCGATTCCGATGCCAAGCAGCAGCCATACGAGCGATTGCTCCCAGGCCCGCTGATAGCCCGCACCCTGCTCTGCGTGGGGGGGATGGTCAGGGGCGAGCGGCGCGTAGCGAATGACCGCGACGGTGATGTTATCGAGACCGCCCGCCTGGTTTGCGAGCTGCACAAGAAACGGCGCAGCCTGTTCCGGCGCATAGCGCGAGACAATCTCGGTGATCGTCGTATCGTCAACATGATTCGTGAGTCCATCTGAGCAGAGCACGAAACTGTCACCTGGCTGGAGATCTGTGCCCGCGGTGAGCTCAACCTCTACAGTGCTATCGCCGCCGACTGCGCGCGTGATGACATTTTTTTGCTGATGCGTGCGGGCGACCGTCGCATTAAGGAGTCCAGCCTGTACCTGCTCCTGTACAAGCGAGTGGTCACGTGTGAGCTGGGTGATCGCACCCTGGCGCACGAGGTAGGCCCGGCTGTCTCCCACGTGGGCGATCTGGAACCGGGTATCACTGACCAGCAGGGCTACCAGGGTCGAGCTCATGCGATAGGCGATCGTGCTGGCCTGAAGCGCCTGGCGGCGGACCGCCATGTTACTCAGCTGGATAGCGCGTATGAGATCGATCTCCTCAGGCCCGTAGAATTGCGTGTAGAGTGTCTCGATAACAATCGCGCTGGCCTCCTGGCCGTTCCCGTGGCCACCGACCCCATCGGCGACAGCAAAGAGGTAGCCGCGGGCGGCGAGCAGTTCCGGTGCGGCTGAAGGCAATCCGTAGGCGTCCTCATTCACTTCGCGCGCTACGCCGCGATCTGTCTGTGCGCCCAAGAGAAGCGATCCAACGCGAGGCATAGTCGTTAGTTTCTGTTGTGATGCGCCACCTCGGCCTCAAATGATACGTTTCAATGGTATTCAGGGTTGGATCGGTCGGCAATTCAGCTCTCTGATGCAGCCGGACGCCCCACCCCCCTGAAAGGATACGCAGCAAGCTGTTGAGATCGTATGTAATCTTCCAGATCGCCCCGTTGCACCCTCCAGCTCTTGCCGATCTTGAAGGCGGGGAGCTTGCCGGTGCCGCACCAGCGACAGATAGTCGCCCGGCTAACCCGCAGGTAATCGGCGATCTCATCGACGGTCAGCACGTCGCGCATCGCTTGTAGCTCGGCCATAGGCACCAGCTTCCTGTCGCCACTTCTCGTCAGATAGCCCCGCACCATCTTCCTCGCCAGGTCTGCCGACTGCGCCGGCGATATCTTCAACCGGCGTGTCTGCTGCTCACCTACTCTGTAGCGATCTCTCCCTGCGAGCGCTTATCGCTTGTTGCGTGCGTGAGCGCTCATTTGTGACGCTCGCTCGCATTTGCTCTGATTGGTTGCACTGACGATCAGCACCGCGTAGCGTAGCGGCGGATCTACCATCGCTTATCTCATGCGAGCAGGTGAGCGATGAGAGACAGCACCGCAGCCGCACTCATACAGCGTGTTATAATCACAGGTGATACTGTAGGTTTGCAGTTGGCTCAAAGGCAGCGGGTTGTTGCATTTCTCGCAGCCACACATTTCTACTGCTTTACGCTGCTTTTAATGATTTTTTAATAGGTCTATATACGTAGAGACAGCATTGGCCATTTAACCCAAGGCGTACCTGATGCCCGGTTGCTCGGGTGCCTTTTCGCCTCTCTGCCAGTTACATCACGACGATCTGGTTTGTTCTCATCGCGGCGGAGTACGTGGGTGTTCGAGCGAGGCCTATCAGCCTTCAACTCTCCAATTCGTCTACTACATTGATGCCAGGAAGTGGGGCGCTGTATGGATCAGGGAGATGCTCTGGCGGCAGGCTGGTGCGTGGTGATCGCGGCCCTGAGCGCTGAGTACGGCTGGGAGTTGAGCGCCGAGGGTGTTGAGCGCTACGCGCTGGCGTTGCGCTTGCTGCTGCCGGACACGTGCGACGAGACACTGCTACGCCGGGTCTGTAGCTACTACCACGCCGACCACCAGCTGGTCGATGTATTGCGAGATAGCCGCCGCCACTGCCATAGCGAGCAATGGGTCGCGTGGATGGGCCAGGTCGTTGAGATCTTGCGCAAGGCTGGCCTCTATTGGTCTAGCGATAGTGCTGTGGACAGCGACGATCTCGCCCAGGTGGCCCAGGTGGCTCTCGTGGCCTCCCTCCAGAGCTTTGCCTACCGCAGTAGTTTTGCCACGTGGGCGCACACCGTGGCGGTACAGAGCGTGCGTCGCCACATCCGTGACAGCCTAGCCAAGAAGCGCGCTCAGCGCCCCGAGTCCCTTGACTCCTCACCGGATCTCGATGCCCCGGCCCGTGATGAGGACGAGCCGGAGCAGCAGGCATTGAACCACGTCCTGATCGATGAGATCTGCTCCACCCTCCTCCAGTGTGGTGATACGCGATTAGCCTTCGTCTTTCACCTCTGGGCAGTCAATGACCGCTCCACGGAGGAGATCGGCAAGCGCATCCACCTCCACCCCTCACGCGTGCGCGCCCTCCTCGCCCAGGCGCGCGCGATCCTCCAGCAGCATCCCGCCATCCAGACCTGGCGAGCTGATGTTGACGCTCTCTCCCGCGAGTAGTACCATCCGAGAGGCAGTGTCTCGTGCGACTCGGTATGAGGCTAAGAACAGGCAACTATGGTTGAAGTGATTGCCCAGGATCGCACGGCTATGACCGGCTCGCTGCCCGACACCCAGCAGCTCGCCGCGTGGCTCAAGATACTTGCTGAGCCCCGGCGCTTGCACATCCTTAACTGCTGATGGTGGGCGTGCAGTGCAACTGCAAGCTGGGCGATTACCTCGACGCAGAGGCGGCGAACCCGCTCTTCGCGGCCCGCCGCACCATGCAGCAGGGCTACCTGGCCCAGATCGCCCGCGAGCTGCCGCTGCCCACCCAGCAGATGCCGCTGCTCGCCGGGGAGATCGCCGGCGTGGAGCGGCTGCGGGCTTGTGGCCGGGCTGCACTTCGCCGGGGATGCGACCGTATTCGTGGATCTGATGATGAGCGACCTGCCGACCGTGCCGACCACCAACGACCTCGACGCTATCCTGCCGCGCCTGCTGCCCGACGCCGGGCGGCGCACGATCTTCTTCGCCGGCAAGGGCGGCGTGGGTAAGACGGTCGCGTCTTGCCTGACGGCGGTCTGGCTGGCCCGCCAGGGGTTCAAGACCCTGCTGCTCACCACCGACTTCGCCGGGGTGATCGCCATGATGCGCGACCCGCGCCAGAGCACCGTCGCCTTCGTGCTCTACCCCGAGGTCACCCCGATCCTGGAGGCGGCGCGGGCGGCGGATGAGCTGGCCACGCTCGGGCTGCGGCCGGGCCACCCACGCGAACAGGACAACGTCCATCCCCTGTGCATCGGTGCGCTTAACACAGGCATAATCTTGCCGTGCTATCGTGCAACGGTCATTCACTCGACAGAAAGGGATTGGCATGCGTGAACATTTTGAGCATGAGCTTGCGGCGGTGCGCGCCGAGCTGATCGCTCTGGGGCAGATGGCGGCGACGGCGCTTGGCCACGCGGTGGCCGCGCTCCAGCGGCGCGATCCGGCCTGGGCGCAGCAGGTGATCGCGGGCGACGCGCCGATCGACGAGGCGACCGTACACCTGGAGGCCCATGTGCTGCAGGTCATCGTGACGCAGCAGCCCGTGGCGACGGATCTGCGCCGGCTGATCGCCGCGCTGAAGATGAGCAGCGAGATCGAGCGGATCGCAGACTATGCCAAAGGGATCGCCCGCATCGTAGTGCGAGACGCCGACCAGCTTCCCGCAGATCTTCCGCCTGACCTCCTGGCGCTGGGCCAGCAGGCGATGGCGATGCTCACGGACGCCATCGCGGCGTTCGCCGCACAGGATGTGGCGGGCGCAACCGCGCTCAGCGCCGCAGACCATGTGGCGGACGAGCACTATGCGCAGGCTGAGGCTGCGCTGCGTGATCTGATCCAGCAGACCCCGACGGCGGTGCGGTGGGGCACCGGGCTGCTGCTGGTGGCGCACCACCTGGAGCGGGTTGCGGATCGGGCTACGAACCTGGCCGAGTCGGTGGTCTTTATGGCCGTCGGCACGATTGTTGACCTCAACCCGTAGCCGCCAGAGATAGCCCCCGCTGCGCCACGCTGCCGAGCATGGCGCTTACGGGGCGATACGATAGCCACAGCCCTGAACGTAGCGAATCTTTGGCACCGGGCCTGCGCTCTGGCTCAACCGACGCCGCAGGTCGCGGAGGATCGGCCAGAGGTGCTGCGTGAGACTCATCGTCTGGCCCCCAAACAGATGCCGGATCAGCACGTCGCTTGGGACGACGTTGCCATCATAGGCGAGCAGGAGCGCGAGCAGGCGGGTTTGTACTGCGCTGAGATCAATCACGTCGCCCGCAGCCAGCACGATGCGGCGCGCACGAATGTCGAGGCGCATGCCGAGTGCCTGAAGGTAGCGCGTGTCCGGGTCGCGCCCGCGCTGGCGCTGCACGCGGCGCATCAGCGCGATGCAGCGCGCCGGTAGCTCGGCCGGAGTCGCGTGGAGCGTGATGATATCATCGGCACCGCGATCAAGCCACGCGATCCGGTCGGGCTCACTTGCCCCCGCCTCCAGGACCAAGATCGGCATCGGAAAGTAGCGACTCAGCTCCGCGACGAGCGTCTCAACGGTGTCGGCGGGGTGTCCCGCTGTCTCGATCAGCACGAGATCGGGCGGTCGTTCCCACAGATGGTGCAGAAATGCGACCGCATTCGACAGCAGATTCACCCGCGCCGCAGCCAGCTCCAGGAGCGGCTGCACCTGCGCGTGGAGCCGGTCGTCGACGAGGACGCTGATCGACGCGGGCATGACGCGTGGCTGGGTGCGTCCGGCGGGTGTCACAGCCTAGCCGAATCGCCCGCTGATATAGCCCAGCGTGCGCGGGTCGCTCGGGTTCATAAAGATCTCCTGAGCCGGTCTGACCCCCACACGCTGAATGCTGAGTCCCCGGCATTCAACATTCAACATTCAGTATCTGGGGCCTCGAAGCGATAGCCAATGCCGCGCACGGTCTGGATGTAGCGGGGCCGGGCCGGGTCGGTCTCGATCTTCTCGCGCAGCCAGCGGATGTGCACATCCACGGTGCGGCTGTCGCCGACAAAGTCGCTGCCCCAGACGTGATCGAGCAGCAGGTCGCGCGAGAGCACAATCCCGTGGTTGCGGATCAGGCAGGTGAGCAGGTCGAACTCTTTCTGGGGGAGGGTCAGCTCATCGCTGTCGCGCCAGGCCCGTCGGCTGCTCTGGTCAACTTTGATCACGCCAGCCTCCAGTAGCTGATGGCCCGCATGACGCGGCTGGCGCTCGCTGCGGCGCAGGATAGCGCGCACGCGGGCCAGGAACTCGCCGAGGCTGAAGGGCTTGCCAATATAGTCATCCGCGCCCAGCTCCAGCCCAGCGATGCGATCGACCTCGTCCTCGCGGGCGGTGAGCATCATGATCGGGACGTCGCTCTCCTGGCGCAGGATGCGGCAGATCGAGAAGCCATCGAGGCGCGGCAGCATAATGTCGAGCACGATCAGGTTGGGCAGCTCACGGCGGGCCAGATCAAGGCCCTGGATACCGTCGCTGGCGTGGAGCACGAGGTAGCCCTCGCGCTCAAGGTTGTAGCGCAGCGTTTCGGCAAAGGTGAGCTCATCTTCGACCAGCAGGATAGTGGGCATAGCGCACTCTAGCATGCGCCCGTGAACGAACCGTGATCGGCGCGTTAAGCGTTGATTAAGCGGACCACTCGGCGACGGAGGGCCCGGCCTCGAAGAAGATCGAGGGCAGCAGGTGCAGGTGGCGGCTCAGCCAGGGCAGACTGGCGTGGAGCGCCTGGCGGCGCAGCGGCGTGACGAGGGCCAGCCCGGCCGCCAGCCCGGCTAGGCCCAGCCGCCCGCGCCGGTGGGTGAGCAGGGCCAGCGCGAGGCCAGCCGCGCCCGCCGCCCCGGCGACGCCCAGGCTACGGCCGTGTCGGACGGCGCGCAATGCGGTGCATGCCGCCCTGGCCTGGAGCCAGATCGCCTGCGGGTGGCGC
>JBAXES010000150.1:0-8266 GCA_037140315.1 Chloroflexales bacterium | reverse complement strand
GGCGTCGCTCTGCTGGAGCAGCCCGGCCCTGGCCGGGCTGCTCCAGCAGAGCGACGCCAGCCTCGCCGCCGGCGATATCGACACGGCGATCGCCGGCTACCAGCGAGCGCTGGGCACATCGGCAGGCAACACCGCCGCCCTCGGCGGCATCGCTATGGCCTACAATATGCGCGCCGACTGGGCGAAGGCCGAGCAGAGCGCCAACAGCCTGGTGAACGCCGCCCTCAGCGACGATAAGGCCGCCGCCCTCGGCCTGACCCTGCTGGCCGACGCGATCGCATCCCAGGGCGGCCTCGACGAGGCCGCCGAGCCGATCCAGCAGGCCCTCAACCTCGATGGCGGGCTCGCCCTGGCCCACGCGATCAGCGCGAATATTATGGCCAGCCACGCCCTCGACGCCAAAGACACCCCCGGCATGGATGCGGCCCTCAGCGAGGCGGACCACGCGGTCGATAGCCTGCCCGACGAGAAGCCGCTCGTCCAGGCCCTGACCTATAACGCCATCGCCGTCACCTTCGCCCTGGACTACGCGCTCAGCGACCCTAAGCGCGATAGCAGCCTGACCGAGAGCAAGGCGAACTACCAGAAGGCGATCGGCCTCCAGCCAAAGCTGGCGCTCTTCCACGCGAACCTCGGCTACCTGCTCAGCAGCGCCGAGGACTACGACAAGGCCCGCGCCGAGTTCCAGCAGGCCCTGAAGCTCGACCCGTCCTACGCCGACGCCCAGACCGGGATCGGCTGGAGCTACTTCCACCAGGGCGAGAGCGACAAGGCCGCCGCCGCCTTCGACGCGGCGATCAGGCTGAACCCCGCCGACGCCGACGCCTACTTCGGCAAGGGCCGCATCGCCTACGACAACAAGGACTACGCCGGCGCGATCACGCAGCTTCAGAGCGCCGCCCAGCGCAACCCCCGCAGCTCCAGCGTCCAGGCCTGGATGGGCGAGGCCTACCTCTTCAGCGGCTTCCACAACAAGAGCACCGACGGGCAGAAGCAGGACTACCAGCAGGCCGAGGCGGCCTACCGCAAGGCCCTCGCGATCAACGACCGCTACGCCTTCGCCGCCACCGGGCTGGGCTGGATCCTGCAGTACCAGGAGAAGTACGCGGACTCGGTGGCCGAGTTCCAGAAGGCCCTCGCGATCGACAGCTCCAACCACGAGACGCACAACGGCCTGGCGTGGAGCCTCTTCAATCTCGGGAGCTATAAAGAGGCCGAGCCGGAGTTCCGCCGCGCACTCGTGATCGCCCCCGACTACGTCTCGGCCCACTACGGCCTCGGGCGTACGCTGGAGGAGCAGGGCCGTAAGAACGACGCCCGCGCCGAGTATCAGAAGGCCCTTGAGCTTGACCCAACGTATACCGATGCCCAGACCGCGCTGGACCGGATTGGGAAGTAGGGTTGAATGGTGAATGGTGAATGGTGAATTGTCGGGCATTCAGCATTCACCATTCAGCATTCAGCATTCAGCATTCACCATTCACCATTATGAAACACCTCGTCCTGATCGGCCCGCCAGGCGCCGGGAAGAGCACAATCTCCGAGCTGCTGGTCGCGCGCATCCCGCTGGCGGTGATCGCCACCGGCAAGCGGCTGCGCCAGGAGATCGCCGACGGCAGCCAGATCGGTCGCGAGATCGCCCCGATCCTCGAGCAGGGCCACTTCGCCCCCGACACCCTGATGGACCGGCTGATGCGCGGCTGGCTGGCCACGACGCCCGCTGGGCAGGGCATCCTGCTCGACGGATTCCCGCGCACGGTGCCCCAGGCCCTCGCCCTTGAGACCATGCTCGCCGATGTCCGCCGCCCGCTCGACGCGGTGATCTCTCTGGAGATCACTGCGGATGCGGCGGTGCGCCGGCTCGGTGGGCGGCGGATCTGCGCGGGCGGCGGCGAGCCCTTCACCCTGCATATCGATGACGCCGAGGCTGTGGCTCGCTGCCAGGCCCGTGGCGGCACCCTCACCCGCCGCGACGATGACGCCCCCGAGGTGATCCTGGAGCGCCTGCGCGTCTACGCGCGTGAGACCGCGCCCCTGATCGAGTTCTACCGCCGCCGCGGACTCCTCACCCCCGTCGACGCCCACGGCCCCGCCGCCGAGGTGGCCGCCCGCGTGATCGCCGCCCTCTAATCACCTCCCGATGAGGGTGTGGGAGAGCTCCGCTCTCCCACGAAAAATTAGTTCTGCTGCGGCGCGGCTGTGCCGCGCCGCAGCAGAGCCAATGCAGCATGTGCCTGCTGGGCACAAACAACGCGGGTTTTTAGGGCGGCAGCGCTAACAGGGCCGCCGGTTTGACAAACCGCCCGCATCGTGGCTACAATCATTCGTACCCCAGAGCCACTGATTAAGGAGTATACCAACATGACCACCGAGCGCGCTGAGGCGTTTACCTTCTTTGGCCCCCGCACCCTCACCGGCCCCGAGCTGAAGCCGGGCGACCAGGCCCCCGACTTCCAGCTGATCACCAATGCGTTCGAGACGGCGACGAAGGCCACCTACGCCGGCAAGCCCCTGCTGATCAGTGTCGTACCCTCCCTCGACACCGGCGTGTGCAGCAAGCAGACCATCCGGTTCAACGCGGAGGCCGCCGCGCTCAAGGACCGGGTCAGCTTTGTGACGGTGAGCGCCGACCTGCCCTTCGCCCAGTCGCGCTGGTGCGGCAGCAACAACGCCGACCATGTGCAGACCCTCTCGGACCACCGCGATATGAACTTTGGCGCGGCCTACGGCACCCTGATCGGCGACTTCCGCTTCGATAGTCGGGCCGTGTTTGTGGTCGATGCCGCTGGCGTGGTGCGCTACGCCGAGTATGTGCCCGTGGCCGGCCAGGAGCCTGACTACGACCGCGCCCTGGCCGCGATCAAGGCCGTGCTCGAGTAGGAAGCGTGGCTTCGCCGCCTCAGACCCTCGCCGGAGGCGCTTATGCAGACCGACGCGATCAGCGCGGCGTATATCGACCTGGCCTTCGCCATCGAGCAGCACGTCGAGGGCTTTGTGGACGCCTATGTCGGCCCGCCCGAGCTGCGCGAGCGGGCCCGGCGGCGCGAGCCGGCCGAGATCGTGGCGGGCCTGGCGGGCCTGCGCGCCGAGGTGCGGGCCAGCGGCTACCCAGAGCAGCGCAAAGGCTACCTGGACGTGCAGCTGCGCGGCATGGAGACGACCGCGCGCCGCCTGGCCGCCGAGCCGATCACCTACCGCGACGAGGTGCGGGCCTGCTTCGACATCGAGCCGGTCTTTACGCCCGAGGCGACCTTTGAGGCGGCCAACGCCGAGCTTGAGGCGCTGCTGCCGGGGCCTGGCGGGCTGGCCGAGCGCCTGGACCGCTGGCGGCAGCGCTTTGTGGTGCCTCCGGCGGTGGCCGAGCGCATGATCGCCGTGATCGCCGCCGAGGCCCGCGCCCGCACCGCCGAGCAGCTGATCGCCATGCCCGAGGCCGACGCGGTGCAGTTCGCCCTGGTGAGCGACAAGCCCTGGAGCGGCTACAACTGGTACCTGGGCGCGGGCCGCTCCCTGGTCGAGATCAACACCGACCTGCCGATCCGCGCCAGCGGCCTGCTCGACCTGGTCTGCCACGAGGCCTACCCCGGCCACCACGCCGAGCACGCCCTCAAGGAGCAGCGGCTCTACCGCCAGCGCGGCTGGGGCGAGCAGGCCATCCAGCTGATCAATGTGCCCGAGTGCGTGATCTCCGAGGGCATCGCCACCCTGGCCGCCGACATGATCTTCGGCGACGACGCCCACGCCTGGGCCGCCGAGCACGTCTACCCGCTCGGCGGGGTCGTCGGCGACCCCGAGCGCGAGGCGCGGATCGCCAGGGCCCAGTGGAGCCTGCGCGCCCTCAGCGGCAACGCGGCCCTGCTGCTCCACGAGCAGGGCGCCGACCCCGAGGATGTCGTGCGCTACATTATGCGCTACGGCCTGCGCACCGAGCGCGAGGCCCGCCAGAGCCTGCGCTTTATCAGCACGCCGCTCTGGCGCACCTACACCTTCACCTACTTCGTCGGTCGCGACCTGCTCGGGCGCTGGATCGCCCAGGGCGACCGGCCCCAGCGCTTTCGGCAGCTGCTCACCGAGCAGGTCTACCCCTCAATGATCGTGGTGTAGGGGTGTGGCAGGCGTATGCCGCGCCCCCGCGGGGGCGCGGCATACGCCTGCCACACCCCTACACCACGATCATTGAGGGGTAGACCTGCTCGGTGAGCAGCTGCCGAAAGCGCTGGGGCCGGTCGCCCTGGGCGATCCAGCGCCCGAGCAGGTCGCGACCGACGAAGTAGGTGAAGGTGTAGGTGCGCCAGAGCGGCGTGCTGATAAAGCGCAGGCTCTGGCGGGCCTCGCGCTCGGTGCGCAGGCCGTAGCGCATAATGTAGCGCACGACATCCTCGGGGTCGGCGCCCTGCTCGTGGAGCAGCAGGGCCGCGTTGCCGCTGAGGGCGCGCAGGCTCCACTGGGCCCTGGCGATCCGCGCCTCGCGCTCGGGGTCGCCGACGACCCCGCCGAGCGGGTAGACGTGCTCGGCGGCCCAGGCGTGGGCGTCGTCGCCGAAGATCATGTCGGCGGCCAGGGTGGCGATGCCCTCGGAGATCACGCACTCGGGCACATTGATCAGCTGGATGGCCTGCTCGCCCCAGCCGCGCTGGCGGTAGAGCCGCTGCTCCTTGAGGGCGTGCTCGGCGTGGTGGCCGGGGTAGGCCTCGTGGCAGACCAGGTCGAGCAGGCCGCTGGCGCGGATCGGCAGGTCGGTGTTGATCTCGACCAGGGAGCGGCCCGCGCCCAGGTACCAGTTGTAGCCGCTCCAGGGCTTGTCGCTCACCAGGGCGAACTGCACCGCGTCGGCCTCGGGCATGGCGATCAGCTGCTCGGCGGTGCGGGCGCGGGCCTCGGCGGCGATCACGGCGATCATGCGCTCGGCCACCGCCGGAGGCACCACAAAGCGCTGCCGCCAGCGGTCCAGGCGCTCGGCCAGCCCGCCAGGCCCCGGCAGCAGCGCCTCAAGCTCGGCGTTGGCCGCCTCAAAGGTCGCCTCGGGCGTAAAGACCGGCTCGATGTCGAAGCAGGCCCGCACCTCGTCGCGGTAGGTGATCGGCTCGGCGGCCAGGCGGCGCGCGGTCGTCTCCATGCCGCGCAGCTGCACGTCCAGGTAGCCTTTGCGCTGCTCTGGGTAGCCGCTGGCCCGCACCTCGGCGCGCAGGCCCGCCAGGCCCGCCACGATCTCGGCCGGCTCGCGCCGCCGGGCCCGCTCGCGCAGCTCGGGCGGGCCGACATAGGCGTCCACAAAGCCCTCGACGTGCTGCTCGATGGCGAAGGCCAGGTCGATATACGCCGCGCTGATCGCGTCGGTCTGCATAAGCGCCTCCGGCGAGGGTCTGAGGCGGCGAAGCCACGCTTCCTACTCGAGCACGGCCTTGATCGCGGCCAGGGCGCGGTCGTAGTCAGGCTCCTGGCCGGCCACGGGCACATACTCGGCGTAGCGCACCACGCCAGCGGCATCGACCACAAACACGGCCCGACTATCGAAGCGGAAGTCGCCGATCAGGGTGCCGTAGGCCGCGCCAAAGTTCATATCGCGGTGGTCCGAGAGGGTCTGCACATGGTCGGCGTTGTTGCTGCCGCACCAGCGCGACTGGGCGAAGGGCAGGTCGGCGCTCACCGTCACAAAGCTGACCCGGTCCTTGAGCGCGGCGGCCTCCGCGTTGAACCGGATGGTCTGCTTGCTGCACACGCCGGTGTCGAGGGAGGGTACGACACTGATCAGCAGGGGCTTGCCGGCGTAGGTGGCCTTCGTCGCCGTCTCGAACGCATTGGTGATCAGCTGGAAGTCGGGGGCCTGGTCGCCCGGCTTCAGCTCGGGGCCGGTGAGGGTGCGGGGGCCAAAGAAGGTAAACGCCTCAGCGCGCTCGGTGGTCATGTTGGTATACTCCTTAATCAGTGGCTCTGGGGTACGAATGATTGTAGCCACGATGCGGGCGGTTTGTCAAACCGGCGGCCCTGTTAGCGCTGCCGCCCTAAAAACCCGCGTTGTTTGTGCCCAGCAGGCACATGCTGCATTGGCTCTGCTGCGGCGCGGCACAGCCGCGCCGCAGCAGAACTAATTTTTCGTGGGAGAGCGGAGCTCTCCCACACCCTCATCGGGAGGTGATTAGAGGGCGGCGATCACGCGGGCGGCCACCTCGGCGGCGGGGCCGTGGGCGTCGACGGGGGTGAGGAGTCCGCGGCGGCGGTAGAACTCGATCAGGGGCGCGGTCTCACGCGCGTAGACGCGCAGGCGCTCCAGGATCACCTCGGGGGCGTCATCGTCGCGGCGGGTGAGGGTGCCGCCACGGGCCTGGCAGCGAGCCACAGCCTCGGCGTCATCGATATGCAGGGTGAAGGGCTCGCCGCCGCCCGCGCAGATCCGCCGCCCACCGAGCCGGCGCACCGCCGCATCCGCAGTGATCTCCAGAGAGATCACCGCGTCGAGCGGGCGGCGGACATCGGCGAGCATGGTCTCAAGGGCGAGGGCCTGGGGCACCGTGCGCGGGAATCCGTCGAGCAGGATGCCCTGCCCAGCGGGCGTCGTGGCCAGCCAGCCGCGCATCAGCCGGTCCATCAGGGTGTCGGGGGCGAAGTGGCCCTGCTCGAGGATCGGGGCGATCTCGCGACCGATCTGGCTGCCGTCGGCGATCTCCTGGCGCAGCCGCTTGCCGGTGGCGATCACCGCCAGCGGGATGCGCGCGACCAGCAGCTCGGAGATTGTGCTCTTCCCGGCGCCTGGCGGGCCGATCAGGACGAGGTGTTTCATAATGGTGAATGGTGAATGCTGAATGCTGAATGCTGAATGGTGAATGCTGAATGCCCGACAATTCACCATTCACCATTCACCATTCAACCCTACTTCCCAATCCGGTCCAGCGCGGTCTGGGCATCGGTATACGTTGGGTCAAGCTCAAGGGCCTTCTGATACTCGGCGCGGGCGTCGTTCTTACGGCCCTGCTCCTCCAGCGTACGCCCGAGGCCGTAGTGGGCCGAGACGTAGTCGGGGGCGATCACGAGTGCGCGGCGGAACTCCGGCTCGGCCTCTTTATAGCTCCCGAGATTGAAGAGGCTCCACGCCAGGCCGTTGTGCGTCTCGTGGTTGGAGCTGTCGATCGCGAGGGCCTTCTGGAACTCGGCCACCGAGTCCGCGTACTTCTCCTGGTACTGCAGGATCCAGCCCAGCCCGGTGGCGGCGAAGGCGTAGCGGTCGTTGATCGCGAGGGCCTTGCGGTAGGCCGCCTCGGCCTGCTGGTAGTCCTGCTTCTGCCCGTCGGTGCTCTTGTTGTGGAAGCCGCTGAAGAGGTAGGCCTCGCCCATCCAGGCCTGGACGCTGGAGCTGCGGGGGTTGCGCTGGGCGGCGCTCTGAAGCTGCGTGATCGCGCCGGCGTAGTCCTTGTTGTCGTAGGCGATGCGGCCCTTGCCGAAGTAGGCGTCGGCGTCGGCGGGGTTCAGCCTGATCGCCGCGTCGAAGGCGGCGGCGGCCTTGTCGCTCTCGCCCTGGTGGAAGTAGCTCCAGCCGATCCCGGTCTGGGCGTCGGCGTAGGACGGGTCGAGCTTCAGGGCCTGCTGGAACTCGGCGCGGGCCTTGTCGTAGTCCTCGGCGCTGCTGAGCAGGTAGCCGAGGTTCGCGTGGAAGAGCGCCAGCTTTGGCTGGAGGCCGATCGCCTTCTGGTAGTTCGCCTTGCTCTCGGTCAGGCTGCTATCGCGCTTAGGGTCGCTGAGCGCGTAGTCCAGGGCGAAGGTGACGGCGATGGCGTTATAGGTCAGGGCCTGGACGAGCGGCTTCTCGTCGGGCAGGCTATCGACCGCGTGGTCCGCCTCGCTGAGGGCCGCATCCATGCCGGGGGTGTCTTTGGCGTCGAGGGCGTGGCTGGCCATAATATTCGCGCTGATCGCGTGGGCCAGGGCGAGCCCGCCATCGAGGTTGAGGGCCTGCTGGATCGGCTCGGCGGCCTCGTCGAGGCCGCCCTGGGATGCGATCGCGTCGGCCAGCAGGGTCAGGCCGAGGGCGGCGGCCTTATCGTCGCTGAGGGCGGCGTTCACCAGGCTGTTGGCGCTCTGCTCGGCCTTCGCCCAGTCGGCGCGCATATTGTAGGCCATAGCGATGCCGCCGAGGGCGGCGGTGTTGCCTGCCGATGTGCCCAGCGCTCGCTGGTAGCCGGCGATCGCCGTGTCGATATCGCCGGCGGCGAGGCTGGCGTCGCTCTGCTGGAGCAGCCCGGCCAGGGCCGGGCTGCTCCAGCAGAGCGACGCC